>JBJMLP010000154.1:0-6462 GCA_045805245.1 Actinomycetota bacterium
GATCTGCGCGGTCTCGGACCACACGGCGTTGATGTAGGCGTTCACAAGGCGGTCGAGGGCCTCCGATGATTCCATCGCCTCGACGAAGATCTTCGTCTCGACCTTGAGCGCGGCCCCGCGGATCTGCGACATCGAGCGCGTGTTCCTGGGCGCGTCCCGGCCGAGGACTCCGGGGATCCCGGCGAATCCCTCCCGTCCGACGATGCCGGCTTCGACGGCCGAACCTGACGGAGTGACCGCGAGAAGGGAGATGATGCCCGTCGTCGGAAGGTAGACCGCGCTGATGGGCTGCCCCGACTCGTGGAGGATCTCGCCTTCGACGAGTTGATGAGGGGTCACGGCGTCGAGCAGGCGATCGCGAGTGTCGGACGGCACCAGATCGAGGAACCGGTTACCCGTGGATGAGGAAACGCCGTTCGGACCGGCCATCGAGGGCCCCCTTCGCACTGGAAACCAGGCGAGGTCTGGGCCCTAGGTATTCGGTCTAGTGGGAGCGGAAACTCCCCCGATCCAGACTCCGTCACGAGTCGTACACAGTCAGCCTACACGGTCGGGCAGTGCGCGCGCCCGCCTGCGCGTCGTCTTGGCACAGTCGTGCCGCTCGATGGAAGGCGAAACATCATCGGGGTTCGTCCGCGAGGCGATCATGGAACTTCGAACGAGCAGTCGCGAGTTGCTCGAGCGTGCAGCTCTCCGGCGTACGGTCGGGGCGCCACCGAACGAATCGCGCCGGGTGCCGCAGGCGGTCTCCGTCGAAGCGACCGTACGTGACCTCCGCGACCCGCTCGAGACGAAGCGGCACCCAATCCATCGCCATATCGGGCGTCCAGCGTCCTGCCGCGCCTTTCAGGCGCCCGAGCGGCCTTCGTCCGATGAGGAATCTGTCGCGTGCGAAGAGGAGGAGTTCCGACTTCGATTCGGCCTGGAGGAGGTGCTCGCGAGGATCGAGCAGGTGGTGATCCCTTCGCGCCCGTGCTCGAGCTGCGGCAGGAGCTCCTGCGCTGAAGGCCGGTCCCTCCGGTTGCGCACACGCCGACGGCGGACACGCCGGAGGCGGACTGTCGGGAATCGTACTGACAGTCCGGACCGTCGGATGCTTTACTCACGCCAGCTCGCGAGGAGGCGGTGGGATGTCCCTGATCTCGGAGGAGCCGGAGATCGCCCGCGAAGCCGCAAGGGCCTCCGGAGGATCGGCCGGTCGAAGAAGCCGTGCAGCCCTTTCGGCGGAAGCCGTCGCTGTCGCTCCCGCTGTGGTCCTGACCGGAGAGCTGGATATCGCGACCGTCGAGGTCTTCCGGGAGGCGGTCCGACCGTCCGTGGCGCGCGGAGGACCCGTGCTTGTCGACATGACCAATCTCGACTTCATGGACAGCACCGGGGTGCACGCGGTCATCGAGATCGCGCGGGCGCTCGATGTCCGCGGATGCCTCGTGCTGCACGGCGTGCGCGACCCCGTGAAGCGCCTGATCGAGATCGTCGGGATCTCCGCCATCGAGAACATCCATGTTCTCCCCTGCGACGTGGATCCCTTTCTCGTTCACGCGTAGACCCCGCCCATTCCGGACGGCTCCTCGGCGCGGAGTCAGGGCGGCCGGACGCTCCCCGCCGACATGAAGCGATCGAACCACGCGAGGATGCGCGCGTACTCGTCGATCTGGGCGCCGATGTTCGTGTTTCCGTGGGCCTCCTCCGGATAGACGGCGACCTCGCTCTGCACGTTTCCGCATTCGCGGAGAGCGCGATACATCTCCACGGCCTGTCCCGGAGGGCAGCAGCGGTCCCGCAGGCCGGCGATCAGGAGCATCGGGGTGCGGACCCGGTCCGCCTGGATGACCGCGCTGCGTTCGTGGTACGGACCGCCGGGAGAGCGGATCTTCGCGCGAAGAGCGAGCTGGTCCCACGCGGCGATGTTGCTGTCGAAATGCTGGCTGTACCAATCCGTCACCGGCGATTGCGGAACGGCGGCGGCGAACCGCTGGTCGACGACGGGGATCCAGGCCGACATGAAGCCGCCGTAGCTGAGCCCCATGACGCCGATCCGATCCGGATCCGCGATCCCGCGCTCGACGAGCAGGTCGATGCCGCGGAGGATGTCCTGAGCGTCGGCGCCGCCCGGATCGCCGTTGACGAGCTCCGCGAAGCGGGGGCCGCGCCCCGTCGACCCCCTCGGATTCGGCAGCAGCATCGCGTATCCCTGTCCGACCAGGAGCGACGTCGGCGCGTCGGGAAACGACGCCGACCACGCCCACTCCGGCCCTCCGTGCACGGTCACCACGAGCGGGAACGGACCGCTTCCTCGTGGCGTGATGACCAGCCCTTCGATCTCCAAGCCGTCGTCGCCCTCCCACGTGACGCGCTCCGACGATCCGGAGATCTCCTGCGCGTAGCGCGTCCCCTCGTGCTCGAAGGAGGCGACGACGCGCTCGTCCTCCCCGTCGACGAGACTGATCCGCGGCGGACGCTCGTGCGATTGCACGACCGTGACGAAGGCATCTCCTGTTCCCACCGGGCTTCCGGCCGGAACCCACCAGTAGCCCCATCCTCCGGTGGAGTTCCACGCCTCTCGAGCCGAGCCGGTAGTGGCGTCGATCTCGAGCGCGCCGATCCCGACGCCGCGCATGCCGATCGCGAACAGGCGCGTCGCGTCGCGCCAGGCGAGATGGGTGACGTCGACGCCGAGCGTGTCCACGCGCCGCGCATCTCCCGTCTCCGGGTCCACGAGCAGGACCTCTCCGGCGACGAGCAGCCGGTCGCTGCACAGCGCCTCGACCACCGCGATCACGGCTCCGTCCGGGGAACCGGTCGGGAGCCCGAACGCGGCATCACCGTCGAGGAGAACCCGGTCCGTTCCGGCGTCCATGTCGATGACGCGGAGCGACGCGTCGTACCAGTCCGTCTCCGCGGCCGACTCGGTGGCGACGACGGCCACACGGCCGGGCCCGCACCAGGACGCCTCCCAGACGTTGAGCTCCTCGCGGCCGACGCGCTCCACGGCGCCGTCCTCCACGTCGAGGAGATACAACCTGCGCGCCTCCACATCGCGGTTCTCGCGGGACTGGACCTCCGGCATCCACGGCGGAAGGTCGTCGTCGACGACCACCGTCCCCGATCCCGATGCGCCCGAATGGTCGGCGCCGATGCCTGCCGCGCCGAGCAGGATCCGCCGCCCGTCGCGAGCCCACGCGTGGTACTCGAGCGTTCCGGGAACCTCCGGAAGGGCGCGCGGCCCGCCGGGCTCCTCCGCGTCGAGGAGATACAGCTGCCTGCGCCCACGGAGCTTCCGGTCCGATTGAAAGCTGATCCAGCGCCCGTCGGGCGACCACCGCGGAAAGACGTCGTCTCCGGGACCGGAAGTGATCTCTCGGTGCGGAGCGCCCGCGGCCTCAGCCAGGACGACCCTGCTCAGCGGATCGTCCTCGAGCCCGTCGATCCGCTCTCCTTCGAAGAGGAAACGGTTTCCGTCCGGCGAGGGCTGCGGGACGGCCGGCCCGAACGGCCATCCCTCCGCCGGCGCGTGGACCCGGCCGAACGCCGATTCGTACCGCCGCCGGTAGTGCTCCTTCACCAGCTCGAAGGCCGGGGTTCCACGCAGATCTCGTTCCACAGCTGCCTCCGGATCCTCGGCGGGTGCCGCACCGATCCTGCGGGAAAGCGAGACCGAGCGCGAACCGCGCGTTCAGCCCTTGACGCCGGTGAGGGTCACACCCTCCACGAAGACGCGCTGCGCCAGGAAGAAGATGATCACGACCGGGATCATGAAGATCAGCGACGCGGCCATCTGCAGGTTCCATAACGCCCCGCGGTGCACGTCGGAGTAGTTGGAGAGCGACACCGAGAGGGTCCACGCCTTGCTGTTGCTCGCGGCATAGAGCAGGGGATCGAAGAAGTCGTTCCACGCATAGAGGAACTGGAACAGCGCGACGGCCGCGATCGCAGGCTTCGCGAGCGGGATCACGATCCGCCTCAGGATCTGCCATTCGCTCGCTCCGTCGACGCGCGCGGCGTCGGAGAGCTCCTCCGGGATCGTCTTGAAGAACTGACGCAGCAGGAAGATCGTGAACGCGTCCCCGAAGAACGCCGGCACGATCAGCGGCTTGAGCGATCCCGTCCAGCCGAGGCGCACGAAGATGATGTAGAGCGGGACGATCGTCACCTGGCTCGGCAGCATCAGGGTGGAGAGCACGAACAGGAACGCCGGCTCCCGGAACTTCCACCGCATCCGCGCCAGCGCGTACGCCACCGGGATACACGAAACGACCGTCCCTACCGTGGACAGCACCGCGTACAGAACCGTGTTCCACGTGTACTGGACGAAGTGCTCCGAATGCAGCACCGTCGAGAAGTTCTTCAGGGTGAACGGATGCGGGATCAGGCTGAACGTCAGCGCCTGACGCTGCGTCATCAGCGCCGTGATGATCACGAAGAAGAAGGGGGTCAGGAACATGATCGCGACGGCGATCGCGATCGAGTGGTTCGCCACCGACATCAGGAACCGATGCCGCTTCACGGACGGCGGGAGCGGCCGCCGCGCGACGACCGGGCGCTCGACCGGGCGAGGGACGGTGACGGTCGCTATCGGAAGCCTCCCTGATAGAAGACCCAGCGGTTCGACGTCTTGATGAGCACGAACGTGCAGGCCATGATGATGACGAAGAGCACCCACGCCATCGCCGCCGCGTAGCCCATGTGGAAGTACTGGAACCCCTGCTGGTACAGCCAGATCGGATAGAAGAGCAGCGACCCCTGCGGCGATCCGAGCCCGTTCTGCGGTCCCCCGGCGGCGACGTAGCCCTCGGTGAAGTACTGGAACCCGTCGATCACTCCGATCACGACCGAGAAGAAGATCACCGGCGAGATCATGGGCAGGGTGATGTGGCGGAACCGCTGCCACCAGGTCGCTCCCTCGATGTCGGCGGCCTCGTAGAGCTGCGTCGGAACGTCGAGCAGTGCCGCGAGGAAGATGATCATCACGTTGCCTACACCCCACAGCCCGAGCAGCACGAGCCCAGGTTTCGCCCAGAAGGGATCCGTGAACCACAGCGGTTGCGGAAGATGCAGGAAGCCGAGGATCGCGTCGATCGGACCCTTCGGATTGAGCAGGAAGACGAAACCGAGCGTCGCCGCGACGGCCGGGATCATCGTCGGCACGAAGTAGATCGTCCTGTAGACGCCGACCCCGCGCTTGGGTCTGGTCAACACGAGGGCGCATCCGATCGCGAACGCGACCTGGAGCGGGATCGATACGGCCATGATCCACAGGGTGTTCCGCATCGCCAGCCAGAACTGCGGGTCCTTCGTGAACATGAACTTGTAGTTGAAGAGCCCGACCCATTCCGGCTGGCCGACGAGGTCGTACTTCGTGAACGAGTAGTAGAGCGTCGCGATCGCCGGATAGAGGTTGAACGCCAGGAACCCGATGATCCACGGCGACATGAACAGCAGGACCGTCAGTCGGTTGCGCCGTCGGGTCCGGCGGCGCGTGCTCGACCCCGAGCTGCCCGGTGTTTCCCGCGTTGCGATAGCGGTCGCTACGGCAGGCTCCTTCCCGTCACGCTCCGAGCTGCTGCTGGTTGTCGATCTCCTCCGCGAGCTGGTCGAGGCCGGCCTGCGGGTTCGGGATCTTGCCGGCTTCGTACTTCGTCAGGAAGTCGCCCTGCTGATCCGCCGCGTAGGTGCCGATCGTCGTGAGCGGCGGATTGAAGCGCGAGTACTTGTTGGAGAAGATGTCGAGGAACGGCTTGAACTGCGGATCGTTCTGCATCGCGGGATCCTTCAGCGCCTCGTAGGTGGTCGGCACGTTCCCGAGCTCCCGCGCGAGCCTCAGCAGCGGTTCCGTCGTGAGGGCGAGGTACTTGACCAGGAGCCACGCCTGCTCCGGGTGGGGCGCGGTGCCGGAGACCGCGATGACCGTTCCACCGATCTGGCCCGAACCGTACCGGGATGGATCCGACGTCGGGAACGGAGCCGTGCCGTAGTTGACCTTCGAGCCGTCGGCCTTGATGAACGCGGTCCGCCACTCTCCGTCGAAGGCCATCGCGACCTTGCCCTGCTCGAACGCCTGAGCGGAGTTCCACTCCGAGTTCGCACCGCCGAGGCCGGCGAAGAAATCCTGCAGCTTCTGGTAGCCGTCCGTTCCGTACAGGGCAACCATCTGCTGGTTCCACTGCACGATCTGATCCCACGTCGGATCGGTGCCGAGGGTGGACTTGCCGTCGCTGTTGTACCAGGTCGCGTTCCAGGGAACGCCGAGGTACATGTTCGCGTTCTCATAGAAATCCGAGAGCGGGTCGAAGCCCGCGACCTTGATGGAGCCGTCGGAGTTGTACTGCGTGAGCGCCTTGGCGTCGGCTTCGAACTCCGCGAGCGTCTTCGGAGGCCCGTCGATGCCGGCCTTCGCGAAGAGGTCCTTGTTGTAGTAGAGCCCGTACGCGTCCGTCTCGAGCGGCAGCGCGCACTGATCGC
>JBJMLP010000155.1:0-4113 GCA_045805245.1 Actinomycetota bacterium
CGTCCTGCGGCGCGAACGCGATCGCGTGGAGGAAACCGTCGAGCCTCCCCCACCGCTTGGTGAGGTCCTCGGTCACGGCGGAGATGTGCTCCGGGTCGTTCGCGTCCATCTCCAGGACGTCGGCGGGCGTCGGGAGCCGCTTCGCGCTTCGCTCCGTCAGGCTCATCGCCTTGCCGAAGGAGGTCAGCACGATCTCCGCGCCCTCCTCCTGCGCGGTCTGCGCCACGGCGAACGCGATGCTCTGCGGCGTCAACACGCCGGTGATCAGGAGTCGCTTGTCCTGGAGCAGCATCCGTCCTCCCTGTTTCGCTTTCGAAGCGGCCTGAACGGCGCCCATGCTAGGGGCTCGAGGCGCCTGCGGGCGAGTCGCTTGCCGAGCGTAGGATGACCGAATGAAGGGCGACCGGGTCGAGATCGTCGTCGACACCGGCAACGGCGTGCAGGGGTACGAGATCGCCGCCACCAAGGCGGGACGGCGCGTCGACATCTCCACATCGCGCGGCGTCGTCGAGGTGAACGAGGTGACGCGAACGGGACAGGTCGTGCGCACCGGACGGTTCATGACGACCCGGGTCGTCGCGCTGGTGGAGCATCCGGCCGAGGAGCCGGACACGTCGCGCGGCAAGCGCGCTCCGAAGGATCAGGGCCGGCTGATCTAGCCGCGGTCGGGAGCCGGGACGTTCCGGAGCACACGCCACTCGCCGCCGGAGGTTCCCGCGAAGGCGTAGTAGCTCGCGCCCCAGGCGTGCTCCTCCTTGACGGCCGAGACGAAGCCCTTCGTCTCGGGGATCGTGGCCTGGTTGGAGATGCCGCCGATGATGTGGATCGGCTCGCTCGCGTTCGACGTCTCCCGCCGGATGATGTTGATGCACATCGTGCTGTACTTCTTCGCCGCCGACTCTCCGCTCACCCGCCACGTGAAGTACGTCATCGGCAGGAACGCGTTGTAGAGCGACGCCGTTTGCGTGTACGGGAAGTCGGGCCAGTATCCGGGGTGCTTCTGCATCCCCCGTGGCGAGGGGATGATCGCGCCGAGCCGGTAGTTCGAGCCGACCTCGGCGCGCACGCGCGCAGAGAGCGCGATCAGTCGCCTGGTCCGCTCTGACGGCGGCTGGACGGCGGGCGACTCGATGTCGAGCGCGAACCCATCGAAGCTCTCGCCGGACTTCGTCCGCAGGTTGATCGCGGCCATGATGCGTTGGAACTCGAAGTCGGGCTGCTTCAAGCCCGGGAGGTACCACGCCACGACTCTCATCCCGTCCTTGTGGGCGTAGTTGAGGAATCGCATCGTCGCTTGCCGGTAGACGATCGCGGGCTTGTGCGTGTAGTTCGACGTCTGGAGATAGAGCGTGCGGACGCCGTGCGCGTGCATCGCCTTCACCGTCCGCTTCGGATGGTGCCACGACGACGTCTCGTAGATGTCGACCCACGTGCCGAGGCCGGAGAACATCCCGATGTTCGACGCGGGCGGCGGCGCGGAGGCAGGAGTGGAGGCGGGAACGACGTTCGCGCTGCTCCGCACCTGCGACCGGAGCTGCGCCCTGATCGCGTGGTCCGTCGTGGCGTCGCGGCCGACGAGGGCGACGATCGACACGAGGGCGGCGAGCACCGCGAGGAGCTGGAGACGTCCTCCGCGGGGCACGACGGTTCCGCTGCTCACCGGAACAGGGTACGGGGACGTGTCACCCCGGACTAGGCTCCGCTCGGAAAGGAACGCCGGATGGATCTCGGGCTCCAAGGAAAGGTCGCGCTCGTGACCGCCTCCTCGAAGGTCCTCGCCCGCGCGTCGGCCCTGGCGCTCTCCCGCGAGGGCGCAAGCGTCGTGATCTGCGCGCGGGGCGAGGATGCCCTCCGCGACGCGGAGCGGGAGATGCCGGGCGAGACGCTCGCGGTCGTCGCGGACGTCACCGAGCCCGAGACGCCGCAACGCCTCGTCGACGAAACGGTGGAGCGGTTCGGCGCGTTGGACATCCTCGTCGCGAACGCCGGCGGGCCGGCACCCGCGCGAGCGCTCGAGGTGGACGACGACTCGATCCGGGCGGCCGTGAACGCGAACCTGTTGACCTCGATCCGCCTCGTGCGAGCCGCACTGCCGCACCTCCGGGAGGCCGCGTGGGCGCGGGTCTGCTGCATCGCCTCCTACGGCGTGAAGGATCCGATCCCCACGCTCGCGCTCTCCAACATCGCGCGGACCGCCCTCCTGGCGTGGGCCAAGACGGCCGCGAAGGATCTGTTCGACGACGGCATCACGCTCAACCTCGCGCTTCCGGGCCCGCATGCGACGGACCGCATGAAGGAGCTCGGCGGCGGCGGACGGATGGGGAACCCCGAGGACTTCGGAAAGGTCGTCGCGTTCCTCTGCTCGGAGCCGGCCGGCTTCATCTCCGGCGCCGCGCTCCCCGTCGACGGAGCGACGAGCGCGGGCCTGCTCTAGCTCGCGAGGCGGCACCATCGGGTCCGTTCCCCTGTGGGAGGATGAATCGACCCCGAGAACAGGAGCTCCGAAACGATGCCCGACGCCGCCGAAGAAGCACGCCGCCTCGCCGATCGGTACTGGAACGCCATCCTCGAGTTCGAGCCGATCCTCGGCACCGAGGTCGGCGACGAGCGTTTCGACGACCGGCTGCCGGATGTCTCCGACGAGGGCCGCGCGCGCCGGGAGTCGTTCCAGCGAGGCGCTCTCGAGGCGCTCGACTCCATCCCGATGGGCGACCTCGACGTCGAACTTCGGACCTCGCTCGATATCCTCGCGGCCGCGGCTCGCCGGGACCTCGTCGAGATCGAGCACCGCTGGGACCGCTTCGCCGCCGTCACGCATCTCTTCGGCCCGGGCCAGATCCTCGCGGACCTCGGCTCGCTCCAGCGAGCCGATACGCCCGAGCGCCTCGAGAAGTACCTCGCTCGCCTGCACGCGATGCCCCGCTACCTCGGCGACATGGAGTCGATCGCGCGCGACGGTGCCCGCGCGGGACAGACCGTGCCGAAGGTCGTGATCGAGCGGACGATCGCGCAGGTGGAGCGGCTCGTCGCGATGCCGGTGGAGGATTCTCCGGCGCTGATGCCGATCGGCGACGACGCGAACGACGCGCGCGGCCAGGTCCTAGACATCGTCCGCGGCGAGATCATGCCCGCGTACGAGCACTACCTCGGCGTGCTGCGCGAGTACGCGCCGTCGGCCACCGAGACGATCGGCCTCTGGGCGCTCCCCGACGGACGGAACCTCTACGCGACGCAGATCCTCGCCTGGACGACGCTTCCGCTCGAGGCCCAGCGCGTGCACGACCTCGGCGTGGAGGACCTCGCCAAGATCCAGGAAGAGCGGCGCGAGATCGCGGAGGAGCTCGGGTTCCCCGACGCGGAGAAAGCCGAGGAGACGCACAACGCCGACCCGTCCAACGTCGCGGGATCGCGAGAGGAGCTCGTGCGGCTCGCGGAGGCCCAGGTGCAGAGAGGATGGGACGCGGCGCCCGGGTTCTTCGGACGTCTCCCCGAGGACGACTGCGAGGTCCGCGCCGTGGAGGAGTTCCGCGAGGCCGACATGCCGTTCGCGTTCTACATGGGGCCGACGGCCGACGGCTCACGCCGGGGCATCTACTACGTGAACGCGTACCAGCTTCCGGAGCGGCCGCTGCATCATCTCGCGACGACGACGTATCACGAGGCCAACCCCGGTCATCACTTCCAGCTCTCGATCGAGCAGGAGTTCCGCGACCGCCCCGCCCTCCGCCGCTTCGGAGGCATCCTCGGCGGCAGCGCGTTCATCGAGGGCTGGGGCCTCTACAGCGAGCGCTTGGCGGACGAGATGGGCCTGTTCGAGGATCCGTTCGAGCGCCTCGGCATGCTGGACGCGCAGGCGCACCGCGCGGCGCGCCTCATCGTCGACAACGGCATCCACGCATTGGAGTGGGATCGCGACCGCGCGATCCATCAGCTGGAGGACGCCGGCGTCCCGCACCTCGACGCCGTGATCGAGACCGACCGCTACATCTCCTGGCCGGGGCAGGCGCTCTCGTACAAGATCGGCCAGCTGGAGATCGAGCGTTGGCGGCGGAACGCCGAGGAGCGAGAAGGCTCGGCTTTCTCGCTCTCCGAGTTCCACGACCGGCTCCTCGC
>JBJMLP010000156.1:0-3538 GCA_045805245.1 Actinomycetota bacterium
CACTCTCCGCTGTTCAAGGAGGACACGGTCCAGGCGTGGGAGGACTACATCCAGGTCAACCGCGCGTTCGCGACGGCTCTGGCCGACGAGGCCGACCGTCTGGAGGAGGCGCCGACCTACCTCGTCCAGGACTATCACCTGGCGCTCGTCCCACGCTTCCTCCGGGAGTTGAAGCCCGACGCGTTGATCGCGCACTTCTCCCACACGGCGATCGCCGGACCGACGTACCTTCGCATCATCCCGGACCGGATCCGAGACGCGGTGCTCCGCGGGTTGCTCGGCGCGGACGTGCTCGGGTTCCACTCCGAGGCCTGGGCGGAGAACTTCCTGATGTCGTGCCGCTACGTTTCCGGCGCCCGCGTCGACCTCGGCCGCTCACGCATCGTCTTCGAGGGCCGGGAGATCCTCGTGCGCGTGCATCCGATCTCCATCGACGTCGCCCCGATGCGCGAGCTCGCGTCCTCGCTCCAGGCGCGGAGGCTGCGGCAGCAACTGAACCAGTGGCGGGGCAACGCTCGCATGATCCTGCGCGTCGACCGGATGGAGCTCAGCAAGAACATCCTCCGCGGCTTCCTGGCCTACGAGCAATTCCTCCTGCGGAATCCGTCCTGGAAGGGACGGGTGAAGTTCCTGGCGCTCCTCAGTCCCTCTCGCCAAGAGATCCCGGAGTACCGCACCTACCAGGAGGACTGCGTGCGGGAGGCCGAGCGGATCAATGCCGAGCTCGGTAGCGACGACTGGACCCCGATCGAGGTCCGGATCCGGGAGGACTACCTCGGCGCGATCGCCGCGTACGGGCTCTACGACGTGCTGATGGTCAATCCCGTGTTCGACGGGATGAACCTCGTCGCGATGGAGGGACCGGTCCTGAACCGGCGTCACGGCGTGCTGATCCTCTCCCGGAACGCGGGCGCGTACTTCCGGCTCGGGCGCTACGCGATCGGCGTCAACCCGTTCGACATCGAGGGACAGGCGGAAGCGATCGCCGAGGCTCTGGAGATGTCGGAGGACGAGCGCACGCGCCGTGCGCGAGGGCTCTCCCGCCTCGTGTTGGCGAACCCGCCCTCGAGATGGGTCCGGCTTCAGCTCGACGACATCGAGCGCGTTCGTCGCCGTCGCGGAACGAGCGCCGCGTAGCGGCGTTCAGCCGGCGGGGACCAGCTCGCGGAGGAGCTGCACCAGCCCGTCGGGCCCCTCGACGATCTCATCCGACGCCTCCATCAGATCCGGAGGCGTCTCGGACCCTCGAACCGCGACGCGCAGGACGGCCACGCCGTGGCCGCGCGCCCGTTCGAGCTCCGCGAAGGCCTCGAGGTCGGCGGCGTCGTCTCCCGCGTACAGCGCGGCGCGGAGGTGGTGCTCCGACAACAGCTTTCCGACCACGCCGCCCTTGAGGGGAACACCTTGCGGAACGAGCTCGACGGTCTGCTTGCCCTCGATCACGCGACGTCCCGTCGCAGCCGCGACGGGCGCGAGGCGCTCCAAGAGCATGCGCCGCGCCTCGGCGGGATCGGGCGACTGACGGTAGTGCACCGAGACGGCGTTCCCGCCCTTCGCCTCAGCCCACGCGTTCGGAACGCCGGCGATCGCGCGTTCCACCTCCGGCTCCTCCCGCTGCGGCGCGGCGGCCAGTCCGTAGAGCCCTTCGTAGACGATCCCGTCGACGTCGACCATCCGGCGGAGGTCCTCCGTGCGACGCCCGGAGATCAGCGCGACGACGGCGTACGCGCGCGCGAGATCCGTGAGGACGTCCACGACTCCGTTCGCGGGAGCGGCGAGACCGGGATGCGCGACGATCGGCGAGAGGGAACCGTCGAAGTCGAGGAGGATCCCGGCTTCCGCCGGCCGCTCGAGGAACGGCGCGAGGCTACTGGCCCTGCGCTGCGGCGTAGTCGGAACCGAGGTAGATGGCGAGCTCGACGTTCTTCGACACCGTGGCGCTCGCGGGGAGCTTCTGGACGTCCGCGCCCTTGAAGAACGACTGCGCGAGCGTCTGGGCGTCGACCTTGCCCTGGTCGTCCTGGTAGTAGATCGTCGTCGTCGTCACGTTCTGCTGCGGAGCGTTCTGCGGCGCGTTGGGCGAGACGTAGCCCGTCTTCGTGAGCTGCGCGATCGCATCGGAGGCGAGATTCGGCGTGGTGGTGCCGTTGTAGACACCGACTGGGACGTCGGAGGGGTCCTGCGGTGAAGGACCCGGAGCGGGAGTGGGACTCGTCTTCGTGCCGCCGGTGCCTTGCTGGCCGGTTCCCACTCCGGTGCCGCCCGTACCGGTGCCCCCGCCCGTGGGCGTCGTGCCACCGCTGCCGGTGCCCGCGGTGGCAGGCGGAGGCGTCGCCGCCGGCGAGACGCTCGGAAACGCCTGCGTCAGGACGATGACCCCGACGACGGCGAAGGCGGCGATGATCACGAGGCGGATGGGGCCGCCCGTCATGATTTCGGGTTCCCGACGGGGGACGGACCGCTAGCCGTCGCCGCCGAGGCGGCGGGCGAGGCGCTTGCGGCGGCGAGCTTCACGGAGCCTGCGGAGCCGGCGCACGAGCATCGGGTCATACGAAAGGGCCTCCGGCTGGTCGATGATGCGATGAAGGAGCTGATGATAACGCGCCGAGGAGATGCCGAAGCGCTCGCGGATCGCGCGCTCCTTCTGTCCACGCTCCTGCCACCACGTGCGCTCGAACTCCAGGATGTCCATCGAGCGCTGGTCGAAGTCCGGAGCGCTTCCCCTGGCGGGGTGCCAGGCTCCGTCACTGCTCACGAACGCAGGCTAGCAACCTCTGCGCGGAGTGCAAGCAGGGGACCGATCTAGGGGAAGAGTCCGCGCGTCTTGTGTGCCTCCGCGACGCGGGCGACCCCGAGCATGGTCGCGGCCGTGCGCATCGGCGCCTTCTTGTCCTCCGCCAGCTGGAGAACGTCGACGTACGCGCGCTCCATGATCGAGCGGAGCCGCTCGTTCACCTCGTCCTCGGTCCAGAAGAACGCCTGGATGTCTTGCACCCACTCGAAGTACGAGACCGTCACTCCTCCGGAGTTCGCGAGGATGTCGGGGACCACGAGCGTCCCGCGGTCCTCGAAGATGGCGTCCGCCTCCGGGGTCGTCGGGCCGTTCGCCGCCTCCACGATGATCGGCGCCTTCACCTCTTCCGCGTTGTCGAGGGTGAGCTGACCCTCCATCGCCGCGGGGATCAGGACGTCGCAGTCGATCGTGAGGAGCTCCTCGTTCGTGATGGCGTCCCCGCCCTCGAATCCCGCCACCGTTCCCGCCGCATCCCGTTGCGTCGCAAGGCCCTTCGGAGACAGGCCCTGCGGGTTGTACACGCCGCCGCCCACGTCGGAAACCGCGACGATGGTGCACCCCAGCTCGTGGAGGAGGTGCACGGCGGGAGCGCCGACCTTTCCGTAGCCCTGGACGGCGACCCGCGTCTCGTCGATCGGCGCGCCGCGGTTCTTGAGGGTCGCGCTCGTGACGTAGGTGACGCCGCGCGCCGTCGCCTCTCCGCGGCCGAGCGAGCCGCCGATCGAGAGCGGCTTGCCGGTCACG
>JBJMLP010000157.1:0-5856 GCA_045805245.1 Actinomycetota bacterium
ATCAAGAACCAGTCCAAGGACGTCGACTCCAAGGAAGAGATCGCCCACGTCGGCGCCATCTCGGCTGCGGATCCGGAGATCGGGTCCGAGATCGCCGAAGCCGTTGACAAGGTCGGCAAGGACGGCGTCATCACGGTCGAGGAGTCCAACACCTTCGGCATGGAGCTTGAGCTCGTCGAGGGCATGCGGATCGACAAGGGCTACATCTCCCCGTACTTCGTGACCGACCCCGAGCGCATGGAGGCGGGTCTCGACGACGCGTACATCCTGCTCACGACGCAGAAGATCTCCGCGGTGAAGGACCTCCTCCCGGTGCTGGAGAAGGTGCAGCAGAGCGGCAAGCCGCTCGTGATCATCGCCGAGGACGTGGAGGGTGAAGCCCTCGCGACCCTCGTCGTGAACAAGATCCGCGGCACGTTCCGCTCCGTCGCGGTGAAGGCTCCCGGGTTCGGAGACCGCCGCAAGGCGATGCTCCAGGACATGGCGATCCTCGCCGGCGGCACCGTCATCTCCGACGAGGTCGGCCTCAAGCTTGAGAACGCGACGCTCGACCTGCTCGGCACCGCTCGCAAGGTGGTCGTCACGAAGGACGAGACGACGATCGTCGAGGGTGCCGGCGACCCGGAGCAGATCAAGGGCCGCATCAACCAGATCAAGGCCGAGATCGAGAAGACCGACTCCGACTACGACCGCGAGAAGCTCCAGGAGCGGCTCGCCAAGCTGACCGGCGGCGTGGCCGTCATCAAGGTCGGCGCCGCGACCGAGGTGGAGCTCAAGGAGAAGAAGCACCGCATCGAGGACGCGGTGCAGTCCACCAAGGCGGCCGTGGAGGAGGGAGTCGTCCCCGGAGGCGGGGTCGCGCTCCTGAACGCTCAGCCTGCGCTCGACAAGGTGGATCTCGAGGGCGACGAGGCGACCGGCGCGGAGATCGTGCGCCGCGCGCTGGAGGAGCCTCTCAAGCAGATCGCCTATAACGCCGGCCTCGAGGGCGGCGTGGTGGTGGAGAAGGTCCGGGCGCTCTCCAACGGAGAGGGCCTGAACGCGGCCACGGGCGAGTACGGCGACATGGTGAAGAACGGGATCGTGGACCCGACCAAGGTCACGCGCTCGGCGCTCCAGAACGCCGGGTCCATCGGTGCCCTGTTCCTGACCACGGAGGCGGTCATCGCCGACAAGCCGGAGAAGGAGAAGGCTCCCGCCATGCCCGGAGGCGGCGGGATGGACGATTTCTAGAACCGGCAGAACCTCGAGGGCGGGGGCGTCGAACGACCAGGTGGAGCCCCCCTCTCTCCAGAAGACGCGGGCCCGGCGATCCTGCCGGGTCCGCTCTTCGTTTCCGAGCCGGGAAGCCGCCGTGCGTGTGGGAGGATTCGCCGCATGGCAGTGGTCCTCCTCTCGGAGAAGGCGGAGCGCCTGAGCTCCACGCTCGAGCGGATGGAGAGCGTCGTCATCGCCTTCTCGGGCGGCGCCGATTCCGCGCTCGTCGCAGCCGTCGCTGCGAGGGTGCTCGGAGATCGCGCCCTCGCCGTCACGGCCGTCTCTCCCTCGCTGCCTCCGGGTGAGCTCGAGGCCGCGCGGGAGACGGCCAAGGCGGCGGGCGTCCGCCACCGGACCGTCCGAACCTCGGAGATCGAGCTCGAGTCCTACCGTGCCAACGGGCTCGATCGCTGCTACCACTGCAAGACCGAGCTCTACGACGTGCTCGGAGAGCTCGCGGTCCGCGAGGACTACGCGGTCGTCGCCTCGGGCGCGAACGCCGACGACCTCGGTGATTTCCGTCCGGGGCTCAGGGCCGCCTCGGAGCACCTGGTGCGCCATCCGCTCGTGGAAGCGGGCCTCGGCAAGGACGACGTGCGGGAGCTTTCCAGGGAGCTCGAGCTGCCGACGTGGGACAAGCCCGCGTCCGCGTGTCTATCGTCGCGATTCGCGTTCGGCGTGAGGATCGGCGTGGAGGAGCTTTCCAAGGTCGGAAGGGCGGAGCGGGCGATCAAGGAGCTCGGGTTCCGCCAGGTGCGCGTCCGTGTGCACGGAGACGTCGCTCGCGTGGAGGTCGAACAGAACGACATCGCGCGGATCGTCGAGCATCGCGACGCCGTCACTGCGGCGCTCAAGACCCTCGGCTACCGATTCGTCACGATCGACCTCGAAGGGTTCCGCTCCGGAAGCATGAACCCTCCCGACGCCGGCTAGACATGGCGAAAGGGAAGTTCCACCTGACGTTTCCGGAGCATCTGATCCGCGAGCCCGTCATCTACTCGGTGGGGCAGCGCTTCAGCCTCGTCACGAACATCCGGCGCGCGAACGTCGACCCCGAGGAGGGCCACGGCTGGGTCATCCTCGAGATGGAGGGAACGCAGGAGAACCTCGCCGATGCGGTCGCGTGGCTCCTCGACCAAGGCGTGGAGGTCGACCGGCTGGCCGACGACGAGGCGTCCTCCTAGTGCACGAGCGCCGGGTGGAGATCCGCTGGCGCGACATGGACGCGTACGGTCACGTCAACAACGCGGTCTACCTCACCTACCTGGAGTGGGCGCGCGACGAATGGATCCAGGGCGTGCTCGGCTCGGTCACCGACACGTGGGACTTCGTGCTCGCGCACGTGGAGATCGACTTCCGCAGCGAGCTGACGCAGGACGACGAAGAGGTGACCGTCCGCTGCGGCCTCGACCGCGTCGGAACCTCGAGCATCCGCACGCGGGAGGAGATCCGCAAGCGCGACGGCACCCTTTCCGCCGAGGCGGCAGCCGTCATCGTTCCGCGCGACAAGGAGTCGGGCCGTTCACGGCCCTTGACCGATCCGGAACGGAAGCTTCTGGAGGCCGACCCTAGCCCGTGATGTCGCGGGCGTGCCGGAAGTGGTCCCGGTACCAGGAGCCGCCCGCGAGCGAGATGATCGACACGCCGCCGTAGCCGCTCGAGGAGTCGAGCGCCCATCCCTTGCCGATGAACAGGTCGACGTGGTCGACCACGCTTCCGCTCGCGTAGAACATCAGGTCGCCGGGTGCGGCGTTCTCGTAGTTCACGCTGTTTCCGACGGCTGCCATCGTGGACGAGCTCCGCTGCGGGAGCGACCAGCCGCGATAGCCGCGGATCTTCGAGTTGTTGTAGCCGGACTCCGCTCGCTTCATCAGCCACCAGGTGAGACCGGAGCAGTCGAACCCTCCACGCGGCTGGTAGCCGCAGCAGTAGCCCGACGGAGACTTCCGGTACCACTCGCCACCCCAGATGTACGGGTACCCGACCCAGCGGAGGCCGAACTCGACGACCTTCCGCATGTTCTTCGTGAGCTTCGGCAGCTCGATCGTCTTGTAGCGCTGCACGGCGGAGAGCTTGTAGGAGTACGTCGTCTTGTCGAGCGCCGCGCGCCAGAGGGAGTAGGCGACCTCGCTCCGTGGCAGCTTCGTCTTCGGGTCGACATCCATGGCCTCGGTGGAGTGGTTGTAGCGGAGCCCGAGCTGCATCCCGAGCAGCAGCGGCGCGAACGAGCTCTTGTGCTTGAAGTGGTAGCCATCCGCCGTGTGGATCTTGTTCAGTCCCTCGACGACGTCCTTGAGCCCGAGGGCGAGGACCAACGCGCGATGCAGCGTCGTCTCCGTGACGGCCTTCTTCGGATAGAACTTCCCGTTCGTGCGCCCCATCCATCCGTGTTTCACGGCGACACTCGCGAAACCGTTGAAGCGGTCGTTCTTCGGAAGGTCCTTGAACTTCATGTTGGAGTGTTCGACGTTGGCGCCGGGAGCGAACGCGCGCACGAGCGAGCGCGCCAGGTACTCCCGCGTCTCGACAAGGTTCGGGCGGAACCGGTCGTCGTAATCCGCCATCCAGTTGTGCGAGACGGCGACGTAGTTGATCGCCGAGATCGCCCAGCTGCTGGAGGAGACGTCCTTGAAGCGCGCGCCACGCGCCGCGTGCTCGACGACGACGGGATCCTGGGGGCCGGAGCCGGCTTCCCCCGCCGCGAGCTGCGAGCCGGAGGTCGCGATGGCCGGAGGCGCTTGCAACAGCGAGGTCGCCAGCAACACCAGGACCAGTGGAAGCATCCTGGAACAGACGCGCCGAATCGCCGTCGACAGGCTCATATCCCCCACCTCGGCGCGGCGCCCGGAATCCTTTAGCGGGCGGAGGGGCCGCACGATCGGCCCAGGCTATCGGCGCTCCCGCGGCCGTCAACCGCCCAGGTCGCCAAGGGCCGGAAGGGCTTCGGTACGCTTATTCGGTGGGGTTCCGGGGGGCTTCTTCGTGAGCGGCTACGGCTGGTCCTACCTCGATTCGTACGGGGAGGAGGTCGGCCGGTCCGCGCCGTTCGAGGACTCCGAGGCAGCCGAGGCGTGGATGGGCGACTCCTGGCGCGACCTCCTGGAGAACGGAGTGGAGGAGGTCGTCCTCATCGACCACGCGCGCAAGCGGACGCTCTACCGGATGGGGCTCTCCGAGTAGCGGAGGTCAGGCCGGCGTCGGACCCTCCGAGCGCGCCTTCTCCACCGCCACCAGCGCGTCCCGGAGGTTCTCGATCCACTCCGTCTGGTTCTCTCCGACGAGCCGTACGCACCAGGCAAGTGCGTGGCTCCGGCTCCGAGCGACTCCCGCGTCGACCAGCGTGTCCAGGACCGCGCGCTCCGGCATCCGGAGCCGCGTCATGACCGGCATGCTGACGGTGGTGAACAGCTTCCGGACGTCCCCGGAGCTCGCGCCCCAGGAGACGCGCCTCCCGAAACGCTGCTGGGCCTCCTCCGCGATCCGCATCCGCTGCTCGCGCGTGTCCTCGCGGAAACCGTCGATCCGGGCCTCGCGAGCCGAGGCCACGACCTCAGGCGCCGATCCCTTCGCGACCTCCGGATCGGGGAGCGTACCGACGACGAGGATCTCCTCGCGGTCGACGGAGACCTCCGGCGCGCCGGTGAACCAGCCCTCCGGAAGCCGTCCCGCGAACCAACCCTGGACCTCTTCTTCTGAGATCTTCCGATGTCTGCTCATGCATACATGATTACACCGTTACACAGAGTCGTCAATCCCGGCCGATTCCGCGCCCGGCAACGCGCGATCGCCGGAGTCGGGCCCTCCGGTCTGCGAGACTTCCGCGAGAGCGGCGCGCGGGGGCTCGCCGCAACGCCCAGCCGGAGGAGAGGGAGGACGCCATGGACGCGCCGCAGCCTGGACCGATCGAAGCCTCGCCGCCCACCGCGTCGCCCGTCGCGTCGGTGCTCGCCATCCTCGGCGGACTCCTCGTCATCCTCGGGTCGTTCCTCACCTGGTTCAGCGTCACCGCGGACGCCTCCGCTCTGGGTGGAGGGTCCGCGACGATCAGCGTCTCCGGGATGGACGGGGACGGCACGATCACCTTGATCGCCGGCATCGTCCTGCTGATCCTCGGCGTCGTGATGTTCGCGATGCGCGGGCGCAACCTCACCGCGATCTCGATCATCGCGTTGCTCGGCGGTGTCGTCGCTGCCCTGGTGGCGATCTATGACATCACGACCGCGAAGAGCACGGCGTCGGATTCCGTGGCGCAGCAGATCGCGGCGCAATCGCACGGTCAGGTCTCCGTGGACCAGGCCCGGCAGGTGCTGACGTTGGTGCACTTCAACATCTCCGTCGGCATCGGCGTGATCCTCGTCGCGGTGGCCGGGATCCTCGGCGCGATGGGCGGGGCGCTCGGCATCCGCGCCTCGCGCATGGCCGCGACACCCGCCGGCGGGGCCGTCGCGACGTCGCCGCCGCCGTACGCTCCGCCGCCGGTGGAGTCGGGACCGCCGACGGAATCCGCCACACCGCCGCCGATGGAGTCCGAGCCGCCGCCCATGTCGCCCCCGCCCATGGAGCCCGTGGCGCCCGTCGAGGAGCCGCCTCCGCCCGACG
>JBJMLP010000158.1:0-4757 GCA_045805245.1 Actinomycetota bacterium
CTCGCTCGTCGCCCACACCGAGATGCTGCGCTCCTTGAGGTCGCGGCAGAGGCGAACGGCCTCGCGGAGATCGCGGTCAGCGTCGTCGAGCGCGCCCTGGAGCCGCTCGATCATGCCGCGAGTGATGAGACCGCTGGCGAGCTCCCAGCGCGCGTCGAGCTCACGGAACGTCGCAACCGCTTCGTCCGCCACGCGCTTAGCCTCCTCCAGACGCCAGAGCCGGCGGAGCGAATTCGCGACGTTCTCCTTCGCGACGGCGACCGTGAACGGATCGCCCATCCGCTCCCCGATCGCGAGCGCCTCCTCGCCCAGACGCAGGCTCTCCTCCTGGGAGGAGTCCGACGCCGCGATCGTCGCGAGCGTGGAGAGCGCGCGCGCCTCCGCCCAGGGATCGCCCTCGGGGTTCGCGCGCGCGACGGTGAGCGCCTCCTCGAACGCCGCGCGCGCGCCGGGAAGGTCGTCGCTCCAGTACGGCACCCATCCCGCCTGCAGCAGCGTCCGCGCGAGCGCCCACGGATCGCCGAGCTCCCGGGCGGCCTCGAGCGCCTGCTCGAACAGTTTCATCGCCCCCTCGCGGTCGCCCTGCACGGAAAGCGAGATGTCACCGAGGAACCGGCTCGCGTGCGCGCGAACGCGGATGTCCTCGATGCCGAGCTCGAGCGCCCTCGACAGCGCGCCGGCGGCGGCGTCGAACTCCCCGAGCCAGTAGCGAGCCTCTCCGATACCGGTGAGGATGCGCGCCTCGCGGACACCCCAGTCGCGCTCCGGTCCGGCGAGCGCTAGCGCGCGCTCGTACAGATCCACGGCGGCCCGGGACTCGATGCCGCGACGCGCCAAGTCTCCCGCCGCCGAGAGCGCCCCGATCGCACGGTCCGGGAGCGAGCGATCGGAAGGATCGAGGTCGAGCGAGGCCTTCGCCGCCTGCTCGAGGTGGTACGCGATCGAGCGCGGGTACCGGTCGGGATCCTCGTCGGCGAGGCTCTCCGCCACCCGGAGATGGAGATCACGCCGCTCGCGCTTCGACAGCGAGTCGTACGCGACGTCGCGGAGCAGTCCGTGACGGAATCGCCAGACGCCCTCGCGGTCCTCCTCGCGGACGAAGAGCTCCTCGTCCTCGAGCGTCGCGAGCGTCTCCTCCCGGACGTCGACGATCCGTTCCAGCTCGGTCACGTGGAAGTTCGCCCGCGGGAACACCGATGCTCGGCGGACGAGCCTCCGGGCATCCGTCGGGAGCCGGTCGATCCGCGCCGCGACGACCGCCTGGACGGTCGGCGGCAGCAGTCGCCCCGAGATCGTCTCCCTCACGGTCCCCGCGGGAGCGTCCGCCTCCTCGTGCATCATGAGGCCGGTCGTCTCCACGATGAAGAACGGATTGCCTCCGGCGTGCGTCGCGATAAGGTCCGCGGTCTCCGCGTCGAGCCCCTCGCCGGCCTCGAGCGCGAGCGCCACCGATTGCTTCGACGACAGCGGCTCCAGATAGAGCGTCAACGCGTCGGGGATCCCGCCCGCCCAGTCGGGCCGCTCGTCCAGAAGCTCCCACCGCGCGACGCACAGCACCATCAGCGGAACGCGGCGCGCCTCGCGCACCGCCTGTTCCACGAGCTCGAGGAACGCCGGCTGCGCGAGGTGGAGATCCTCGAAGATCATCACGACGGGCTCGCGGCGCGCGAGGCCGGTGACGAAACCGACCAGGCCGGCGCGGACCTCCGCGACCCGGTACTTCCACTCCTCGCCGGTATCGGCGCCGAGACCGAGCGCCATGCCGAGGCGGCCGACGACCTGCTGGGTCTCCACGGGCTCGCAGACACCCTCGACCGCCTCGTGCAGCTTCTCGCGCAGGATCGCGGGATCGACGTCGGATTCGACTCCGAGCTCGCGGCGCACCATCTCCGCGAGCGGCGCGAACGTCTCGTCCTCCTCCAGGGCGCTCGCGCGGCCGGAGAGGACCTTCGTTCCCGGCGGCAGCGCGTTGCGGAACTCCTCCGCGAGGCGACTCTTTCCGATGCCGGGCTCGCCGAAGAGCGAAACGAGGTGCGCGCGTGAGGTCTCCGTCACCCGCTCGAACGTGTCGGAGAGCAGCGCGATCTCGCGTTTGCGGTTGACCAGGGGGATCGTCCGGCGGGCCGTTCGCGCGGACAGACCGATCACCGGCCAGGCGCGGACGGTTCCCTCGAAGCCCTTCGCGGGAACGTCGCGTCGCGGGCCGACCTCGACCTGTTGACGGACCAGATGCCTGGTCGTCTCGCCGAGCAGGATCTCTCCGGGCTCCGCGGCCTGCTGCAGGCGCGCGGCGAGGTTCACCGCGGCGCCGAGCACGACGCTTCGGACCGACGGGTCCGCAACGACCGCGACCGCGCCGGTGTTGACGCCGATCCGGACGCGGAGAGGAACCGGAAGTCGCAACCGCTCCCCGAGCGCCGCGACGCGCTGCTGGATGTCGAGCGCGGCGCGAATGGCGCGGAGGGCGTCGTCGTCGCGCGACGTCGGCACGCCGAACACGCCGAGGACGGCGTCCCCCGCGAAGTTCTCCGCGCGGCCGTGGAGCGACTCAAGCTCCTCGACGACCTCGGCGTAGTAGGAGGACATCACTCCGCGGAACCGCTCCGGATCCAGGCGCGCGGAAAGCTCCGTCGACCCGGTGAGGTCGACGAAGACGACCGTCACGACCTTGCGCTCCTCCACGTCGCCCTGCAGCACCGGCGTGCCGCAGTTCGGGCAGAAGCGTGCGTTCGCGGGAAGCGGTTCTCCGCAGTTCCGACAGGTTTGCGTGCTCACCCGAGAAGCATACGGGCGGGGGGTGTCAGGTCAGGAGACCGGACGGAATCCTTCGATGTCCAGCATCGAGCCCGATCGCTCGGAAGCAAGGACCACCTCGACACGGTCACCGATCTGCAACCGCCCGCTCGCGTCCACGATTCGGTGCATGAGGACGGTGTCGGCTCGATCGACCTTCGCGAGACCGAAGGTGACCGGCTCGTCGAGCGGCTCTCGATTCACGCCCACGTGGCCAACGGTGAACGACTCCAGCGTGCCTCCGGGCCCGCACTCCACGTCGGCGGAGAGCTCGGAGAAACATCGCTCGCAGAACAGCCGCGCCGGGAGATAGGTGACCTCGCAGCCCCCGCATCGGGAGCCGAGCAACACTCCACGATCCCGGAGCGCCTCGAAGAACGCCTTGTTGGCGACGCCTGCCGTGTATCGGTGCCGGATCGGGATGGAGCCCTCCATCCGGTCGGCGGGCCGCGGAGCATCATTTCCTCCCGCCGGCTCGTGAGACATCACGCGCGAACCGGAGATCGCATGCTCGTTCTCCTCCTTCGGCCGGAAGTACGCGATGTCGAGGATCGAGCCGGTGCGCTCCTCCTCGGGCTTCCAGACGGGGACGACCTCCATCCCGATGCGAACGTTCTCGGGATCGACGTCGCCGAGCTTGTGGAGGAACCCGCCGGAGGTTCCCGGAAAGTCGATCACGGCCGGGATCTCCGGAGGATCGAGGGGCTGCATGTCCCAGCGGATGTGACAGATGGAGAACGTGTTGACGACTCCCACCGCTCCCGCGCCCTTCCACTCCGGCTCGGTCTCGCGGAAGCAGCGCTCGCAGAACATCCGTGGAGGCAGCAACAAGCGTCCGCAGGACGGACACGGCGAACCCTGGATGTCTCCTTCCCGCAGTCCCGCGAGCCACCGGCCGATCGCGATCCCCCGGTCCCAGGAGTACCTCGCGTCGACGGCGTGATCGACCGCGGTGGAGTCGCTTCGGAACTCAGCGTCGGAGAGCCCGTGCCCCGCGGTCGTGTACGGAGGCGTCTGTACGACCGGGAGCGAGGCCCGCTGCGGAGAGGTCTCCTTGTTCCGTCCCATCACGACGACGGTTCCGACCTGCATCAGATCTCCCCAGGCCTGCGCGACGCCTCGCTCGGGCGTTCCCGGCACCTGGCGCGCGCCGGCCTCGCCGCGGAGCTGCCAGAAGAGCTCCGCGAGCTTCATCAGCCCCGCGGCGGCGATCGGGTTCCCGACGCCGAGCAGCCCTCCGGAGGGACAGACCGGCAGGTCCCCGTCGCGACGCGTCACGCCGTCTCGAACGGCCTCCGGCGCCTTGCCCTTGTCGAAGAGCTGGAGCCCCTCCAGGTGATGGAGCTCCTTGTAGTCGAAGGGGTCGTACGGCTCGGCGACGTGGATCTCCTCGCGCGGTTCCCGGATCCCCGCCATGGAGTACGCCATGCGAGCCGCGTTCTCGACGTATTCCGGATAGACGAGGTCGCGGTTCGTCCAGTAGGTCGTGTCGAGGTTCCATCCGACGCCGTCGATCCACACCGGCTTGTCCGTGATGCGTTTCGCCGCCTCCTCCGATGCGAGCACCAATGCCACCGCGCCGTCGGAGATCGGGGAGACGTCGAGCCGTTGGACCGGCCATGCGAGCGTCTCGGAGGCCAGCACGTCCTCCACCGTGATGTCGCCGGCACCGAGCAGGGCGGAGGGATGATCGGCCGCGTTCCGCTTGTTCTTGACCGCGACCTCCGCGATGTCGCGCTTCTCCAGCCCGTACGCGTTCATGTAGCGGTTCATCTCGAGCGCGAAGATCCACAGGAGGTTCGGTCCGAGCTGGCGTTCGATCAGGTTGTCGAAGATCGTGAGGAACGCGCCCTGCGGATGCGGCTGCGTGGAGGACATCTTTTCCTCGGCGACGACGAGAGCGACGTCGAACCCTCCGCTCGCGACCGTGTACCAGCCCTGGATGCCGACGAAGACGCCGGTGC
>JBJMLP010000159.1:0-10687 GCA_045805245.1 Actinomycetota bacterium
CCGCATCCGGCATCGAGGGCTACGTCGTGATGGTGCAACGGGAGGTCGCGGAACGCCTGTGCGCGGAACCCGGCTCGGAGCCCTACGGGCCGACGTCGCTCCGCGTCGCGTACCGCGCGGAGGCGCAGATCCTGCGGAACGTTCCGCCCTCGGTGTTCTGGCCGCGGCCGCACGTCGGATCCGCCGTGGTTCGGCTGAGCCGCCAGGCGCGGCCGACGCCGGTCGATCCGACTGTGCTCTTCCGCGTGGTCGACGCCGCGTTCGCGGAACGGCGCAAGACGATGCGGAGTGCCGTGCGTCGGCTCGGCGTCGACGCCGCCCGCGTTCCGGAGGTGCTTCGCTCCGCGGACATCGAGCCGGACGCCCGTCCGGAGATGCTTTCGCTCGACCGGTTCGCGGCGCTCGCCGAGACGTTGGAATGACGACCGTCACCCGCGAGGCGCACGCGAAGATCAATGTTTTCCTCCGCGTCGTCGGGAAGCGCCGCGACGGCTACCACGAGATCGAGAGCCTCGTCGTTCCGATCTCGCTGGCGGACCGCGTATCGGTGCGGGTGGCTCCGGCGCTCCGATTGAACGTCCGGGGCCGGGCCACGAGTGGCGTTCCGCAGGGGCCCGGGAACCTCGCCCTCCTCGCCGCGCTCGCGATGGCGGAAGCCTGCGAGCCGCCCGACGGCGCGGCGATCGAGATCGCGAAGCACGTTCCGGCCGCCGGAGGCCTCGGAGGAGGAAGCGCGGACGCAGCCGCCGTGTTGCACGCGCTGAACGAGCTCTGGGGATGCCGGCTGCGGCCGTCGGCCCTCTCCCGGATCGCTGCGGCCCTCGGCTCAGACGTCCCGGCGGCTCTTCGGGGAGCGCCGGTCGTGATGAAGGGGCGGGGAGAGGTCCTCCGCCCGGCGAAGATCGGCGAAACCCTGTGGTGGGCACTCGTTCCCTTCGACTTCCCGGTGCGCTCACCGGACGCGTATCGATGGTGGGACGACGACCGAACGAAGAGCGGTCCTTCTCCGACGGCGTTGCTCCGTGCAGCCGCGGCCGGAAAGCTCGAGCGCCTCGGAGAGCTCCTCTTCAACGACCTCGAGGATCCGGTCGTCCGTCGGCACCCCGGGATCGAGGAGGTGAAGGAGCGCCTGCTTGTGGCAGGAGCGCTCGGCGCGGTCATGAGCGGAAGTGGTCCCACCGTCGTCGGCCTCGCGGAGAACCGACAACATGCCGAGCGCCTCGCGCGCCGTTTCAAGGGAGCGAAGGTGGTCTCAGGCCCACCAGCCGACTGAATCACGGGCGCGTGCCGACCGGCGCGGGATAATCGATCGGTCCGGGGTCGTCTAATGGCAAGACGGGGGCCTTTGGAGCCTCAAATGGAGGTTCGATCCCTCCCCCCGGAGCTGGACCGAGAACCAGCGGTTGCCAGGGGCGCTCGGCGCCGGTACAAAGGAGCCGCCACCGACCCGGGGACACGCCCTGTGCCGAAGAAAGCTTCCCCCTCCCTCGCGGTCGTCGTGCTGGCCGCCGGAAAGGGGAAGCGGCTGAAGTCGCGGACCCCAAAGGTCCTCCATCCCGTCTGCGGCCGTCCGATCCTCTGGCACGTCCTCCGGGCCGCGCAGCAGCTCAAGCCCAAGACGATCGCGGTCGTCGTCGCGGACGGCTCGGACGTCGAGGAAGCAGTCCGCTCCTGGGGCATCGAGCCCGCGCCGGTCTTCGTCGATCAGGGAACGCCGCTCGGAACCGGACACGCCGCGCTCGTTGCCGAGGACGCCGTCCGGCGCGCGGACGAGGTCGTCGTCCTCCCCGGCGACGAGGCGCTCGTCGCCGGCCCGATGCTGAAGGCCGTCCTCCGCCGGCACCGGCGGCGGAAAGCCGCCGCCACGGTCCAGACGACGACGATCCCCGATCCGCGGGGTTTCGCCCGGATCGTGAAGGACGACGATCGCCTGATCCGTCTCGCGGAGGACGCATCGAGCGACCCGGAGATCGCGCGCATCCGGGAGGTCGCGACGTGCGTCTACGCGTTCCGGCGGAAGGAGCTCTACGCCGCGCTCCCGATCCTCGACACGGACAACAAGCAGCGGGAGTACTACCTCTCCGACGTGCCCGGCATCCTCATCGACAAGGGAGAGGTCGTCGCGGTGGAGATGGCTGACCTGGGCGGGGCGCTCGGCGCGAACTCCCGAGGGGAGCTCGCGAAGGCGACGGCGGTGATGCGCGAGCGGATCAACGAGGAGCACATGGCCACGGGCGTGACCCTCGAGGACCCGCAGAGCGCCTACATCGACGTGGACGTCCGGATCGGGACCGACTCCACCATCCGACCGAACACCTATCTGGAGGGCGCCTCACGGATCGGCAAGGGCGCGATCATCGGCCCGGAGACCCGCCTCGTCGCCAGCTCCGTCGGCGACGGCTCGGAGGTCCAGTTCTCAGTCGTCCGGGGCGCCAAGATCGGCGCCGGCGTGGAGGTCGGGCCGTACGCCTCCGTCCGCCCCGGCACGGTCCTGGAGGACGGTTCGAAGGCCGGCACCTTCGTGGAGATCAAGGCGTCCCGGGTCGGGAAGGGCTCGAAGGTCCCGCACCTCTCCTACGTCGGAGACGCGAAGATCGGGAAGGGCGTCAACGTCGGCGCCGCCACCGTCACCGCCAACTACGACGGCTACGAGAAGCATGAGACGATGGTCGACGACGATGCGCGCATCGGTTCGGATACCATGTTGGTTGCACCGGTTCGCGTCGGAAAGGGTGCCGTGACGGGAGCAGGATCCGTCATCACGCGGGACGTTCCGCCCGGTTCGCTCGCGGTGGAGCGATCCGAGCAGCGGAACGTCGAGGGCTACCGAAAGCGTAAGGACCGGGAGCGTCGGGGGCGGACGAAGCATTAGGGCATGAGTCCGGCTGCACGGAGGAGGACGCCGCGTGGAGATCGTCACCAAGAAGCACATGATGCTGTTCTCCGGAACGGCGCATCCCCAGCTCGGGGAGGAGATCGCCAAGGATCTCGGCATCCGGTGCTCCCAGCGCACGATCCGGCGCTTCGCGTCGGGGGAGATCTACGTGCGGGCCGAGGAGAGCGTCCGCGGCGCCGACGTCTTCGTGCTGCAGACTCACTCCGAGCCCGTCAACGAGATGATCATGGAGCAGCTCATCATGATCGACGCGATGAAGCGCGCTTCGGCGAAGCGCATCACCGCCGTCGTTCCCTATTACGGCTACTCACGGCAGGATCACAAGGGCCTCTCGCGGGAGCCGATCTCCGCCAAGCTCGTCGCGGACATGCTGACCTCGGCCGGAGCCGACCGGATCATCTCGGTGGACCTCCACAGCGGCCAGATCCAGGGGTTCGTGAACTATCCGTTCGACCACCTGACCGCGCTCCCGGTGCTCGCGCGGCACCTGGAGGAAGAGGTCCTCAGCCACGATCACGATCTCGTCGTCGTCGCTCCGGACGCCGGCCGCATCAAGACCGCGGAGCGGCTCGCGAAGTACCTCTCCGCCGACCTCGCGTACGTCCATAAGCGCCGGTCGCGACACGAGGCCCACAAGATCGAGGAGATGGGCGTCATCGGAAACGTCGACGGCCGACCATGCGTGCTGGTCGACGACATGATCGACACCGCCACGACGATCGCGAAGGGCGCCGCCGTTCTGGCCGAGCACGGCGCGGGTCCGATCTCCGTCGCCGCGACGCACCCGGTCCTGTCCGGAAAGGCCGTCCAGAACCTGGAGGAGGCGCCGATCAAGGAGGTCGTCGTCACGAACACGATGCCGATCCCGGAGGAGCGCCGCTTCGACAAGCTCACGGTGCTCTCCGTCGCGGGTCTCGTGGCGGACGCCCTCCGAGCGGTCTTCGAGGACACCTCCGTCTCGGAGATCTTCCAGGGCGACAACCAGCCGTAGAGGGCGCGGCCGCCGGGCATCGGTACAATCCTCGGACCGATCCCGGACCCGAAGCAAGGGAGTCTCCTCGATGGAGTTCAAACTCGAAGCGGAGAAGCGAGACGGCACCGGCAAGGGTGTCGCGCGCAAGCTCCGCGCCCAGGGGCAGGTGCCGGCCGTCCTCTACGGCCACGGCATGGCGCCGCTCTCCGTCGCCGTCGACGCCAAGGATCTCGGTCACGCGCTCCACACGGACGCGGGCGCGAACGTCCTGGTCGACCTCCACGTCGGGTCCGACAAGCACCTCGTCCTCGCGAGGGAGATCCAGCGGAACCACCTCCGCGGAGACCTCGTGCACGTCGACTTCCTCGTCATCCGCCGCGACGAGAAGATCACCGTCCAGATCCCGATCATCGTCGAGGGAGAGTCGCCCGGCGTGAAGCAGGGCGGCGTCGTGGAGCACCACCTCTGGGAGCTCCAGGCAGAGTGCCTCCCCGGAGACGTTCCGCAGAACATGGTCGTCGACATCTCCAAGCTCGAGATCGGGGACATCTTCCGGATCGGCGATCTCAACCCGCCGTCCGGCGTCGACATCCAGACGCCGGAGGAGGAGACGATCCTTTCGGTCGTCACCCCGCAGGTGCTCGAGGTCGAGGCTGCTGCCGAGGGCGAGGAGGGCGCGGTCGCCGAGGGCGAAGAGGGCGCGGCGGCGGAGGGCGAAGGTGGCGGCGAGGCCGCTTCAGAGACGCCGGCCGACACGTCTTCCTCCGAGGAGGGTGGCGGCGGCGAGGGCTGATCGCCCCGTCCGCCTCGCACCGAACGCTCCCCTCCGATGACCTGGCTCGTCGCCGGTCTCGGCAATCCCGGGGACAAGTACCGCTCGACGCGTCACAACGCCGGCGCGATGGTCGTGGAACTCCTCGCCGAGCGCGCGGGAGAGCGTTTCCGCAAGGCTCGCTTCGTTCCCGCGGACGTCGCGGAAACCCACATGGGAGGCGAGCGGGTGCTGCTCGCGAAGTCGCATCGGTTCATGAACGAGACGGGCCCGTCGTTCGCGTCGGTGGCGAAAAAGAACTCCGTTCCGCCGGAGAAACTGATCGCCGTGCACGACGAGATCGATCTTCCGTTCGGCTCGCTGCGCGTCAAGCAGGGCGGCTCCACAGCGGGCCACAACGGGCTGAAGTCGCTCGTGTCAGCGTTGCGATCGGAGGAGTTCCTCCGGGTGCGCGTCGGCGTGGGCCGCCCTTCGGGCCGCGGTGATCCGATCAACTACGTGCTGAAGCCGTTCTCGAAGGATCAACTGCCGGACGTTCCGCTGCTGCTCGACGACGCGGCCGATGCTGTGGAGTCGCTGATCGAGAAGGGTTTGGAGCGCACGCAGGACACCTTCAACCGGCGCGACCGGCGCGACACCTAGAGACGGTCCGACTCCGCGAACAGCCGGATCTCCACGTCGCGGAGCGCTCGCCAGCCGTGGCGCGCGGGTGTTCCGTTCGTGAGCGTGATGACCCCGGTGCCGTCGCTCTGCCGGAAGAAGCACCGGGTGGAGACTCCCCGGTCGCCGCCGGTGTGGCCCCAGTACGCGCCGTCTCTGCGCGTGACCGGATACCAGACGATCCCCTGGCGCTCCACGACGTCGGGGAACTGCGGCCGGAGCATTCTCCGAACCGTCCGTTCCTGGAGGAGCCGGACGCCGCCGACCGTCCCTCCATCGATGATCATCATCAGGTGCCGCGCGAGGTCGGTGGAGCGCGTTCGGAGCTCTCCGTCGGGGTAGTCGGGGTAGCCGTATTGCCCGTACGGACGGAACACGTCGCGGTACGCGATGTACCGGTACGGCATCGCGACGGCACGGCGCGGAACGGCGGCGAGGTGCCAGCCCGTGTTGTCCATCCCGAGCGGCCCGAAGATGCGGGTGTCGCACCAGTCATCGAATGAGACGCCCGCCCCGACCTCCACCAGGTACGCAGCGAGCGAGACGCCCATGTTGCAGTAGTTGTACCGGGACCCGGGCGGATACCCATAGAAGTTCCGGCCCGCGTCGTAATCGCGTCCGTTCGGGGAGAAGTAGTCGCGCATGGATTCCCCGAGCGGAACGGAGGAGTCTCCGCGCACGTAGGTCGGAGTGAGGACGCTCCAGTTGTCTCGGAGGGCGGCGGTGTGGGTCAGGAGCATCCGCGCCGTGATCACGCGTGTCGGATGCGACGGGCTGTGGACGCGGAAGGGGAGGACCTCGTTGATATCGGCGTCGAGATCGATCAGACCCCGTTCGACCGCCTGCATCGCCGCCGTCGCGACGACGGTCTTGGAGACCGAGGCAAGCATGTAGATCGTGTCGGGCGTGGCGTTCTGCCTCCGGTGGATGTTCGCCCATCCGAACGCGCGAGCCCACAGCACGTGCTGATCGCGTACGACGCAAGCGGAGATGGAGGGAACGCCCGCCTCGGCCATCTTCGCGCGGATGAAGGTCGCGAGGTCGTTGGGTTGGCGCGCTGCCGCTCGGGAAGCGGGAAACGCGCCCACGACGACGGCTCCCGTCGACGCGGTCAGGAAACGCCGCCGGGTGAGCGTGGCCTTTCCGTCCATGCGCGGATCGTAGTCGTCGGTGCGGACCCGGGACCGATCGCCCCGCGGGTAGAATCGTTCTCGAAGGCCCACCGCAACCCGCGGAGGGGCCTTTTCGTGCTGTCCCATGCGATCGAGAGGAGTCGGACGACGGAACAGCTGCTCGACGCGATGATCGAATCGCCCCCGTTCGAGCGCCTCCTGCTCGAGCGCGCCCGGCCGGTCGTCGCGCATGCCGAGGCGGGACACGACTTCCTGGTCGCAGCGCTCGCCCGCGGACTGGACGCGCCCGTCCTGGCGGTCACTCCAGGTCCGCACGAAGCCGAATCGATGGCGGAGGGCGTCGCCGCGTTCCTCGGGGAGGACCGAGTCGCGCTGTTTCCCGCCTGGGAGGCGCTTCCGTACGAGGGGATCAGCCCTGCCGCGGAGGTCGCAGCCCGGCGAGCGCAGGCCGCTGCCGCCGCTCGCGCGGCGAAGGGCCCGTTCGTTCTCCTGATGCCGGCGCACGCCGCCGTGCAGACGATCGCACCCGCGCTCGGCACGGCCGATCGGCTCACGGTCGCGAACGGAGCATCCATCCCTCCGGACGCGCTGGCCGAACGACTCGTCGACCTCGGCTACGAGCGAGCCGACGTGGTTGAGCACCGCGGAGAGTTCGCGGTCCGCGGCGGAATCGTCGACGTCTTTCCGGGAACGGCCCGCCGTCCCGTCCGCGCGGAGTACTTCGGAGACGAGATCGAGTCGCTCCGGGAGTTCGTTCCGGCGACGCAGCTCTCCACCGACGCCGTGGAGCAGGCGGAGCTCCATCCGGTCCGCGAGCTGGTCGCAACCGACGAGCTGAGAGCGAAAGCAGCCGACCTCCTCAACACCACGACCGGTCGCTTCGGAGACGCGCTCGCTCGCTTCTCCGAGGGCCTGGTGTTCGAGGGCATGGAGGGACTCACGTCGCTCCTCTTCGACGACCTCGAGACGCCCGCATCGCTCCTTCCCGAGGGTTCCTGGGCCGTGGTCGTTCCGTCGCGCCGCACTCAGGAACGCGCTCGTCAGGCGGTCGAGGAGGCCGAGGCGCTCGCGCAGGCGTCCGACTGGCCGGGTCCGCCGGTGCTCGTTCCGCTCGACGCCGCCCTCCGGAACAACACCGTCTTCCACGTCAGCGAGTTCACCGAAGGCATCGACCTCGGCCTCGAAGGCTGGGGAACCGCTACCGGAAACGCGCCGGAGATGGCGGGCCGGATCCAGGAGCTCGCCGACCGCGGCCGGCGTGTCGTGGTCGCCGCGGGCGGACACGGCAGCCTCGAGCGCGCGGAGGAGGTCCTCGCCGAGTACGGCGTGAAGACCTCCGCCTCGCAGACGGCACCGGTGCACTGCGAGGAAGCTCCCGTCGAGAAGGGCTTCGTCTTCAACCCCGGCGGCGTCGCGCTGGCGACCGAACAGGACCTGTTCGGCTCCCGTCGACACACGCGCTCCGCGCCACGCATCACGAAGCGCCGCGCCGACGCTCTCGCGCTGGAGCTCTCACCCGGCGACTACGCCGTCCATCAGGTGCACGGCGTCGGCCGCTACATCGGCATCACCCGGCGCGCGGTCGCCGGAGCGGAACGCGACTACCTCGTGCTGGAGTACGCGGAGGGTGACCGTCTCTCCGTGCCGACGGACGCCGTAGGGATGGTCGCGAAGTATCTCGGCGGAGACGCGCCGCGGATCCACCGGCTCGGATCGAGCGACTGGCCGCGCGCGAAGGCCCGCGTCAAGCGCGCGGTGCGCGACATGGCGGGCGACCTCGTTCGTCTCTATTCCGTGCGGATGTCCGTTCCGGGGCACGCGTTCCCTCCCGACACGCCCTGGCAGCACGAGCTGGAGGATGCGTTCCCGCACGAGGAGACGCAGGACCAGATGGCGGCGATCATCGAGGTCAAGCAGGACATGGAGTCGACGAAGCCGATGGACCGCCTCGTCTGCGGAGACGTCGGCTACGGAAAGACCGAGATCGCGGTGCGCGCCGCGTTCAAGGCCGTGCAGGACGGCAAGCAGGCCGCAGTGCTCGTCCCGACGACGCTCCTCGCGGAGCAGCACTCCGTGACCTTCTCGGAGCGGTACGCGCCGTTCCCGGTGAAGGTCGCGATGCTGTCGCGCTTCCAGAACGCGTCGGAACAGAAGCAGATCGTGGAGGACCTCGCCGCGGGGATGATCGACGTCGTCATCGGAACCCACCGCCTGATCTCCGGCGACGTGAAGTTCAAGGACCTCGGTCTGCTGGTCGTCGACGAGGAGCAGCGCTTCGGCGTCGCTCACAAGGAGCGGCTGAAGCGGTTCCGCGCGCACGTGGACGTTCTGACGATGACGGCGACGCCGATCCCGAGAACGCTCGAGATGGCGCTCGCCGGCATCCGCGATATGAGCGTCGTCGACACGCCGCCGGAGGACCGCCAGCCGGTGCTCACCTACGTGGGCTCCTACGAGGACTCGCTCGCGCTCGGCGCGGTACGGCGCGAACTCCTCCGCGGCGGCCAGGTGTTCTGGGTCCACAACCGAGTGGCGACGATCGAGCGCGAGGCCAACCGCCTGATGGAGGAGCTCCCTGAGGCTCGCGTGGTTATCGCGCACGGCCAGATGGACGAGGACTACCTGGAAAAGCAGATGCTCCGCTTCTGGGACCGCGACGCGGACGTCCTGGTTTGCACGACGATCATCGAGTCGGGCCTCGACGTTCCGAGCGCGAACACGCTCGTCGTCGATCGGGCGGACCGGCTCGGGCTCGCGCAGATGTACCAGCTGCGAGGTCGCGTTGGCCGCTCCAGCGAGCGCGCCTTCTCCTATTTCTTCTTCCCGCCGGCATCGAAGCTGACCGACGAGGCACACGAGCGGCTCGAGACGATCTCGCGCCACACGGCGCTCGGCTCAGGCTTCCAGATCGCCCTCCGCGACCTGGAGATCCGCGGCGCCGGGAACCTCCTCGGCGCGGAGCAGCACGGCCACATCGCCGCGGTCGGCTTCGACACGTACCTGCGACTGATCCAGGAAGCGGTCGCGGACATGCGAGGCGAGCCGGTTCCGGAGGAGAAGGAGATCCGGATCGATCTCCCGGTGCGGGCGTACCTTCCCGTGGCGTGGGTCGGACAGGAAGCGTTGAGGCTCGAGCTGTATCGCAGGATCTCCACGGCGCCCGACCACGACATCCTCGCGGAGATCCGCGCGGAGACCGAGGACCGCTTCGGCGCGCTTCCCGAGGAGGTGGAGACGCTGTTCGCGCTCGCTTCCCTCCGGGTCACCGCTGTTCGCCTCGGCATCGAGGAGGTGGCGCGGTTCCGTGAGCAGGTGCGACTCCGCCCGGTGGAGCTCTCCGACGCCCTCGAGCTGGAACTCGCGACGCGCGTGCCCGACGCGACCTATCACCGTGCCAACCGGACGTTGAACCTCGTGCCACCGATCCTGTCGGGCCGGGAGATTCCGGGATGGGTGGAACGCGCGCTCCTCGCCGCGGTCGGAGAAACCGAGGCCGTTGATAGAATCGCCGGGTGATCCCTCCTTCCGGCCCGTTCTCCATGCGTGGATTCCGCCGTTCCTTCGCGATCGGAGCCTTCCTCGTCGTCCTCCTGTCCGCGTGCGGCAGTAACGAGAGCGGCTCGCTCACCGCGCCGGCCGCTCGCGTCGGCCCCGACCAGATCACGCAGTCGGAGCTTCAGCACAACATCCCGCTCTTCACGTTCCTGGAGTCGCTCAGCCGCCAGCCCTGCGGGCAGGCCGACACCGCCTCGCACGAGACGCAGGCGGCCGCATGCGCGCGGTTCACGCTCACGAATCTGATCCAGGAGCATCTCGTCGACCAGTACGCCACGACGAACAAGATCTCGGTTCCCGCCGATCAGGTGGACTCCACGACGCAGCAGCTGGAGTCGCGTGTCGGCGGTCACGACCAGCTCGTGAAGCTGCTCGCCCAGCAGCATCTGACCTTTTCGGACCTCCAGGAGCTCACGAAGCGGCTGTTGCTGTTCAACGCCGTGCGCCGCGACATCGCGTCCAAGGACGTGTCGGACGCGGAGCTGAAGCAACAGTACGAGCAGAACAAAGGGCAGTTCACCGAGATCCACGCGGCGCACATCCTCGTCAAGGACCAACAGACCGCGGAGAAGATCTCCAAGACGGTGGACAAGAAGAACTTTGCCGACCTCGCGAAGAAGTACTCGATCGACACCGGCTCCGCGCAGAACGGCGGCGACATCGGAACCCAGCAGGCCGGACAGCTCGATCCGACGTTC
>JBJMLP010000160.1:0-15882 GCA_045805245.1 Actinomycetota bacterium
ACAAACTAAACCAACACCAAGCACAACATAACAATCCGGTGGCGGAGGTCCTCGTCGGCGAGCAGCTGGTCGACCGCGCCCGTGAGCTGCTCCTCCGTCCAGTCGTAGGTCGGCAGGCGCTCTCCGTAGCCGGTCTCCTGGAGACGCTGCGCGTTGTCGTACTGGTCCCAGAACAGCGGCAGCCCGATCATCGGGAGCCCGAAGTGGAATCCCTCGCACGTCGTGTTGTTCCCCCCGTGGGTGATGAGGAGATCGCACTGGGGGAGGATCGACGGCTGCGGGAGGAACTGGTCGCCGTACATGTTCGGCCCGAGCGACATCTGGTCCTTCAGCGGTCCCATCGAGACGATCGCGCGGTGCTCCGTCGCGGCGAGCGCGTCGATCAGGCGCTGCATGAGGGCCACGTCCATGCAGCCTAGCGACCCGAGGGAGAGGTATACGACTTTGCCCTGGCCCGGCACCTTGACGTTGACGTCGAAGGACTCCTCGCCGGTCCTGACCGTCGACTGGAGCCGGTGCCACGTCGCGTCGAGCGGGTTCCGCCGCTCGTAGTCGACGATCTCCGGGAACAGATACAGGTTGAGCCACGGCGAGTGCGTGTTGAACTCATCGGGCGGGCACGCGGCGACACCGACGGATTCCCGGAAGGCGTTGTGCTCCTTCAGCAGGTCCTCGTGGACGCGGTGGTACTCCTGCACGAACGCGTTCCACTCGCTCCGGTCGGCGACGGGAAGTCCCGACAGCGGGGGCGGGAGGTCGGGGTCTCGCATCTCCAGCGGGTTCGCGGAGACGAAGCGCGCCCACGGGGAGCCCGCGAGCTCCACCGCCGGATAGCCCGTGACGTTGTCGGTGCAGACCGCGTCGGGGCGGACGTCGTCCCAAATCTCCATCAGCCGTTCGTGGGAGTACTGCGCGCCCGCAACGAGCGCCTCCCAGATCGGCTTCGTCACCGTCTCCTGCTGCGCGATCGTCGGCTTGCGGAACTCCGGAGCGGTGACGCGGATGAACTCCGCCCACGGATCGGCGGTCGGGTCGGCGTTCTCCTCCGGCGGCGCCATCCGCATGCCGCGTTCCTCGAACCCCTTCGCCTCGAGCAGCCCCTCGAAGCTCGCGTCCACGACGAACACGATCCGGTGCCCGCGCTCGCGGAGAACCTCCGCGATCGCGACGCAGTTGTTCGTGGGTCCCCACGCTCCCGGCTCCGGAAAGAAGACGATCGTTCTGGCGTCGGCCATCGGTTCGGGGCTCCTCCTCAGTCGCCGGTTTCCGCGCGTCGGACGGCGACGACCATGTTCGCCGCCATCGTCGCGAGCACCCGGTCACCGGCAGCGACGCCCTCGGGAACGGACTCCGGTCCGAGGCGAGCCGACGCGACCGAGCGGTCCTGGAAGGTCAGCGTCAGGTCGGCGTAGCGGACGCCGTGGAGATCGAACGGCGTGACCTCCAGCACGACGGCCTCCCGCTCCCCGAGCACGGGTGGAGGGTAGCGCGGATGCGCGAAGCGAGGACCGGGCCGCGTCCGCCGGCGAGCGGGACCTATGCTCGCGCGATGTCGTCGGAGCGCGCATCGGTCGAGCACGTCTCGTTCGGCGAGGCGCTGCGGTTCTGGGTGAAACTCGGCTTCGTCAACTTCGGCGGTCCTGCGGGGCAGATCGCGATCATGCACGAGGAGCTCGTCGAACGCCGGCGCTGGATCAGCGAGGCGCGGTTCCTGCACGCCCTGAACTTCTGCGTGTTGCTCCCGGGGCCGGAGGCGCAGCAGCTGGCGATCTACGTGGGCTGGCTGCTCCACCGCGTCAAGGGCGGGATCGCCGCGGGCGTGACGTTCATCCTTCCCGCGTTCTTCCTGATCCTCGCGCTCTCGTGGATCTACGTGACGCACGGGAACGTTCCCGAGATCGCAGGCATCTTCGCTGGGCTCCAGGCCGCCGTGATCGGGATCGTCGCGGCGGCGGGTATCCGCATCGGATCGCGGGCGCTTCGGAGTCCGCTCGCCGCGGGCATCGCGATCGGGGCGTTCGTCGGGATCTTCCTCGCCCACGTGCCGTTCCCGTTCCTCATCCTCGCCGCCGCGCTCGCCGGGGTCGTGGCGTCGCGAGTCGCGCCTGCCTCGCTCCCGCTGCCGTCGGAGGATGGAAAGGGCGGAGAGGAGCCACAACTCCGCCAGGATGTGCGGCCCTCCCTCCGGCGGACCGTGTTCGTTCTCGGCATCGGCCTTGCCGTCTGGATCCTGCCGCTGGTCGCCGTCGCCGCCGCGTCTGGATCTCCGGCGGTGCTCTCGGACGAGGCGTTCTTCTTCTCCAAGGCGGCTCTCGTCACGTTCGGGGGGGCGTATGCGGTGCTCGCGTACATCAACCAGGCCGCGGTGCTCCAGTACCACTGGTTGCTGCCGGGACAGATGGTCACGGGCCTCGGGCTCGCGGAGAGCACTCCGGGGCCGCTCATCATGGTCACGGAGTTCGTCGGGTTCATCGGCGCGTACCGGCATCCCGGCTCGCTCGATCCCACGGTGGCCGGCATCCTCGGCGCGACCGTGACGACATGGGCGACGTTCGCGCCGTGCTTCCTGTGGATCTTCCTGGGCGCGCCGTTCGTCGAGCGGCTCCGCGGCAACCGGTCGCTGACGTCCGCGCTGGGCGCGGTGACGGCCGCGGTCGTCGGCATCATCGCGGACGTCGCCGTCACGTTCGGGATCCACACGCTGTTCGATCGAGTGCGTCTGGTGGAGATCCTCGGGGGACCGGTGCCGGTTCCGGTGATCGGCTCCGTCGACGTGTTCGCGCTCTGCATCGCCGTCGCGAGCTTCATCGCGGTCTGGCGATTCCGCGTGGGGGTCCTGTGGGTCGTCGCCATCAGTGCGACCGCCGGCGTGCTCAGGGTGATCCTCCGCTAGCGGACCGCGTGGAGGAGCCTGCGCCTGCGGGTACGGTGGACCCATGCCGGACGCGGGAGGGCTCAACGCGCTGCTGTTCGATTTCGACGGAACGCTGTGGGACTCGGAGTCCGCGGTGCTCGACGCCTACCGGCAGCTGTACGCGAAGTACGGTCACGATCTTCCGTCAGAGGATTGGGCCCGAGGCGTCGGAACGCTCGGCGGATTCGATCCGGTCGCGGACCTGGAGGCCCGCCTGGGCCGCGCTCTCGAGGAGGGCATCGCCGGCGATGCCGGATGGGACCGGGTTGTCGGATCGCTCGAGCACGTCGGCCTGCGTCCCGGCGTTCGCGCGTACATCGACGACGCTCGCACCCGCGGCATCGCGCTCGCGATCGTGAGCAGTAACGAGCGCGACTGGGTGGAGCACCACCTCAAGCGGATGGAAGTCGCCGACGTCTGGGACGCCGTCCTCACCGCCGACGGAGACGAGACCCGCGCCAAGCCGAGCCCGGTCTTGTATTCGGAGGCGCTCGATCTCATGGACGTCGGAGCCGAAAGTGCCGCCGCGGTCGAGGACTCTCCGCACGGCATCGCGGCCGCGAAGGCTGCCGGTCTGTACTGCGTCGCGGTTCCGAACGAGGTGACGGCAACGCTGGATCTCTCCGCGGCGGACATCGTCGTGGGTTCGCTGGTCGACCTTCCGTTCGAGGAGCTGTTGCGTCGTTTCGAGGGGGCGCGCTGACGTGGCGAGCTCCTTGAAGCGGCTGAAGGGACTCCGGCTCGGCGTCGTCGGTCATGTCGAGTGGGCCGACTTCGTCCGCGTGCCGCATCTCCCGCGACGCGGAGAGATCCTCCACGTCACCGGCCACTGGGAGGAGCCCGCGGGCGGAGGAGCGATGACGGCGATCCAGCTCGCGAAGCTCGCGGGCCACGCGACGCTCTTCACCGCCCTCGGAGACGACGAGCTCGGTCATCGCTCCGAGCGAGAGCTGCGCGGCGAGGGCCTGGACGTCCGCGCGGCGTTCCGCTCGCGTCATCCGCAGCGTCGGGTCGTCGTGCACATCGACGACAAGGCGGAGCGGACGATCACCGTGATCGGCGACCGCATGGGGGCCAGGCGCCGCGATCCCCTCGGCTGGGACGAGCTCGCGGAGTTCGACGCGGTGTACTTCACGGCCGGGGACGTCGGCGCGCTGCGGGCCGCCCGGAAGGCGCGCATCCTCACGGCCACCGCGCGCGCGTTGGAGACGCTCAAAGGAAGCGGCGTCCGCCTGGACGCGCTCGTGCACAGCGGAAAGGATGCCGGCGAGCGGTTCAAGAAGGGTGAACTCGATCCCGAGCCCGATCTCGTCGTCACGACCGGCAGCGGCAAGGGCGGGATGTGGCGGCGCTTCAACGGGACCCACGGCCGCTATCCGCCGGTGGAGCCTCCGGGGAGGGTGGTCGACACGTACGGCGCCGGAGATGTCTTCGCGGGCGGCTTCACGGCCGGCCTCGGAGCCGGCCTGCCGCTCGAGGACGCGCTCGAGCTCGGCGCTCGCTGCGGCGCGTGGCGCGCGGCGGGGAAGGACCTCCGTTCATGAAAGCTCCGGATCCGAGCGAGATCGAGGTCTCCCGCCCGGAGAAGCTCCTGTGGCCCGATCTCGGGATATCGAAGCGCGCGTACGTCGACTATCTGATGGCGGTGGCGGATCACATGCTGCCGTGGCTGGAGCGGCGCCCGCTGACGGTCGTGCGCGCGCCGGACGGCGTCGACGGCGAGCGCTACTACCAGAAGGCCGCGCCGAAGTACGCGCCGGAATGGATCGACCGGATCCGTCTCCCGGCTCCGAGCGCAAAGCGCGACGTCGACTATCCGATCTGCGACGACGCGGCCACGCTCGCGTGGTTCGGCAACCAGGCGTCGTTGGAGTTCCATCCGGCACCCGTGCGCGTCGATCGCGTGGAGCGGCCTGATCTCCTCGTCGTCGACGTGGATCCTCCCGAGGGAGAGTTCCCGGCCGCGGTGGAGGTCGCGCTCCTCGCGATCGAGGTCCTCGACGATCTCGGTCTCGAGACCGGCGTGAAGACGACGGGAGGCAAGGGTCTGCACGTCGTGGTCCCGATCGAGCGCCGGTACCGGCCGAGTCAGCTCCGGGCCGCCGCGGCCACCCTGACCGCAACGGTCGCGGAGCGCCGTCCGGAGCTCGTCACCGATGCGTTCCGAAAGGCAGAGCGCGGCGGTCGCGTGATGCTCGATCCGTCACGGAACGGCGGAGCGAACGCGACGATCGTCGCGCCGTATTCGCCTCGGATCCGCCCCGAGGGAACGGTGTCGTTCCCGCTCGCTGCGGAGGAACTCAAGTCGGCCGGGCCGGAGCCCTACACGCTCGCGACCGCCGTGGAGCTCCTCGACGCTCCAGGTCCGAGGCGATGGTCGGAGCTCGTGCAACAGCGCCAGCGGATCCCCGCGAAGCTGCTTCAGGGCGAGTGAGCTTGCGTTCGGGCGTCCCGCCGATATCGAAGGCGAAACCGTCGCAACGCGAAACGGCTCCGGCGCGGGGCCGGAGCCGTTCGTGTCGGTCTTCGAAACGGCTATCGCTCAGGCGAGATGTCCGCAAGCCTCGCAGATCGCCCACGTGCCCTCGGGGTCGAGGCGGAAACGTGCGCGCTCTCCGCAGTGCGTGCAGGTGCGGATCTGATGGCCCGGCGCAACGGAGCCGACTCGCGGGGGCGGGCCGAAGCGGTAGATCTCCCGGAGATGTGGTCTGACGTCCTGCGACATGACGGGCATGGTCGCTCCCTCCATGGTGGGTTTGTCACTTCGGGTGGTCAACGCGTTCGCGTCGTCGTTTCAGCCGGTACGTACCCGATGATCGCCGAAGCGAAACCCACGGCGTTGCTCCGGGGAACCGCACGCGCTCGCTCGGCTAGGGTGAGGAGATGCGCGACCAGCCGACCGATTTCCATCGCGGGATCTCGGCGCGCGCCTGGCACGACATCGAGGGCGGGCCGGAGATCGCGTACTTCCGCGACGTCATCGCAGCCAGTGGCGAGCCGGTGCTCGACGCGGGATGCGGAGCCGGTCGGTTGCTGCTTCCGTGGCTGGAGGACGGCGTCGACGTCGACGGCGCGGATGTCTCACCCGACATGCTCGACCTCTGTCGCAGCAAGGCGGCGAAGCGCGGCCTGACGCCGCGACTCTTCGAACAGCCGATGCATGCGCTCGATCTTCCGCGGCAATACCGGACCGTGATCGTCTGCGGAGCGCTCGGGCTCGGCACCACGCAGGAGGAGGACGCCGAGGCCTTGCGGAGGACCTTCGCCCACCTGCTCGTCGGGGGGACACTGGCGGTCGATTTCGAGACACCGTGGACGGATCCGGACCAGTGGAGAGCATGGACGACGGAGGGCCGGAACGAGCTTCCGATCCCGTTCGGATCGGGCTCCGGCACGTTGGAGGACGGCACTGAGTACCGGTGGTCCTGGACGCTCCAGTTCGTCGATCCGTTCGACCGGATGGTGCTGCGCCGTGCTCGCTACGAAGTCCTCCGCGACGGCCAGGTGGTGGATGTGGAGGAGCGGGAGCTCCGCGAACGATGGCACTTTCCGACGGAGCTCCGCGTTCTGTTGGAGCGGGCGGGGTTCGCCGACGTCCGGATCGAGGCCGGCTACGAGCATCGGGCGCCGACGCCGGACGATCGCTTCGCGGTGATGCTCGCCCGGAAACCGGCCTGAGGTGGGGCGGAGCCGAACGGCTCCGCCCCTCAGGTGTCGAGCGCTAGGCGCGGATCCGCATGATCCGCGTGGCCCAGTTCGCGAAGAACGAACGGGTGTTGCCACACGTGCTGTCCTGGCTGAACTCGGCGAACGTGCAGCGCTGGTTCACGTACTCGGCCGCGACCCAGAGCGAACCGTTGGGAGCCGCGAGCGCGTAGCCGTAGTCACCCCAGCGCGGACGGAATCCGCCGTCGCCGGTGGCGCTGTCCCCGTCGTACGGGCCGACTCCCTCGCCGCCGATCTGGACCGACGTGGGCGCGTGGCCCGCCTCGAACATCGCGTACGCGGCGCTCGGGTAGTAGCCGGGACCCGTGAGCGTCGCTCCCATCACGCCGTCGCCGTTGGGGGCGATCGCAACCGACGGATAGGTGAGGTTCGCGTTCTTGACGGCGACGTAGCCCTGTCCGTCCAGCGTGATGTCGTAGCTCCCCCACGACGTCGCCGTGTCGAGGCTGAAGTACGCGATGCCGATCCGCTGGTCCGCGGGCTGCCAGGACCCGTCAGTCGAATCATACGTCGCGGCTCCGCTGCCCTGGAGACCGGTCGACGTGGTCAGGGAGACGGTTCCGTCGTGGATCCATGCCCCGTAGAACTTTCCGCTGCTGCCGTCGAGCGGAAGGGGCGTACGCGCGTGCGGATAGTCCACGCCGATGCAGTCGGTACCGAGGTTCACGCAGTGCGTGAGCGGCATCGGGCCGTCCTTCTGTTGCGCGAACAGCGGAGTCGAGTAGGCCTCGCTTGCAACCGCACGCTCCCGGAGCTTCAGGTTCGGGTGTTCTTGCCCCAGCGACTGGGTGTTCGACAGCGCGTACAGCACGACCCGGTGTGCGAGATCCGGATCGGTGAACGGCGACAGCGACTCACCGAAGTAGATCGTGCCGCGTCCCCGCGCGTCCCAGTCCTGCGGAAGACCGTTCGCCGGCTCGAGCGTGTAGGAGACGTCTCCGACCGTTGCCGAGGGAACGTTCTGGAAATACTGCGACGACACCTGATGGTGTCCCGCCGTGAGGTCGGTCTTGGAGAGCGCATACAGCTGCGCGCCGTGGAACTCGTTGTCCCCGATGTTGTCGAACTCGTTCGTGGTGATGTACACGCCGTTCGCGTCCATCCCGAGCTGTGGATAGTCACCGAAGCAGAAATGGCTGCTGCAGCGGTGGTTCGGCGTTCCGTTCGTTCCGTTGTTCGTCGTGTCGACCGACCACACGTTCCAGCGGCCGAGCGGGTCCCCCGTGGCGCTCGCGGCGATCAGGACGCTGCTCGGTCCGGTGAATGCGGCCGTTCGCCGATCAAGACCCAGCTCGAGCGTCGTCACGAACCACCGGTTCGTCGTGGAGTCGTACAGGCACTGAGGGTCGGAGACGAACGGACCGAACCGAACGTTGGTGCGGTCGAAGCTCGTCGGCAGCCCGAAGAACTGGTTCACGGAGATGCCGACCGGTCCGTCGAACGGGACACCCGGCTGGCCTGGGATCAGCGCCTTCCCGTCCGGCGTGTAGACCTGCAGGACGGAGTTGACGTTCTCGAGGACGTAGCGGTCACTGACGCAGAGCGCCTGGTCGGGCGGCTCTCCGGAGAACTGGTTCCCACTGTCCGAGTAGCGGTTATCGAAGTGATTCAGTGCGTCGAAGCTTTCGCGGAGTCCCGCGCCGTGCCCGACGGGGAGACTTGCTGCCGTGGGCAGATCGTTGGCTTGGACCTCGCCCGAGTCGTCGCCCGCTTCGCTCTCCCGGGCATAACGCATCCGGAGGACGTCGCTCTCCAGCCGCTGAAGCGAGTTGTTCGACGTCGCCGCACGTTGCGCGGATGCCGCGCCCCGAGCGCCGACGACGGACACCGGCCTGGTCTCGCGCACGAAATGGATCTGAGCCTTGCCAGGTCGGACTTCCCCCGCGGCCGACGCCGCCGGACCTCCGACCCCCAACAGTGGTGCCACCAGTACGACTGCCGCCGTGAAGGCGACCGGTACGAAGGATCCTTTCCTCCGCATGAAACCCTCCCCTCGGCTCGGTACGGTGCGCGACCTACCCGGATCGCGTGATGCCCACACGCGGATGCTCGAGAAGTCCGTGCGGCCCGTCAAGCCGTCGCGACTCCGGGCGCTGACCGGCTCGTGCCTACGTCGCGACGAGCTCGTCGGCCCACGGCGACTCGAGTAGCTCCCGGACCGGGCCACCCGCATCGAACCAGAGGAACCGGTCCATCAGTCGCATGAACCAGCGGTCGTGCGTGACCGCGATCACCGTTCCCTCGTATCGCAGGATCGCGTCCTCCAGCGCCTCCGCGGAGGCGACGTCCAGGTTGTCCGTCGGCTCGTCCAGCAGCAGCATCGTCGGCGACTCCACCTCCATCAGCAGGAGCTGCATCCGCGCCTGCTGTCCCCCCGAGAGGAGCGCGAACGGATTCCGCGCGACGTGCGCGAGCTCGTAGCGCTTCAGGATCGCCATCGCGTCGCTCATCGACAGGCCTTGCTTCTGCAGCACCTCGACGATCCGCACTCCGTCGAGGTCGGGACGGTCGTGGAGCTGGCGGAACAGTCCCGGCTCCACCCGTGCTCCGAGCTTCCAGTCGCCGGTGCTGGCGATGGGCTCGCCCGCCAGCAGCCTGAGGAAATGGGACTTGCCGGTGCCGTTCGGTCCGATGACGCCGATCCGCTCTCCGAAGGAGATCTCGGCATCGAAGGGGTCCACCATGCCGGGGAGTGAGAACCCGGCGAGTCGGAGCGCCATCTTTCCCGTACGCCCGCCGTCGATCCGCATCCGGACGTTCTGCGCGGCGGGCCGTTCCGTCGGCGCGCCCTCCTCGAACCAGGTGAGCTTCTTCTCCGCCGAGCGCGCGAGCGAGGCGAACCCGTCGTTGATCGCCGCCCGGCGCTTCAACTCCCGGAGGTTGGCGACGAGCTGCTGATAGCGCTCCGCGTAGCGGCGATGCTCGTCCTCGAGCTTCTCCAATCGGTGCTCCCTGGCGTCCGCGTAGGTCGCGAAGCCTCCGGGGTGCGTCCACGTGGAACGCGCCTCGAGCGTGATTACGCGCGTGGAGGCGGCAGCGAGCACCGCCCGATCGTGGCTCACGAACAGGATCGTTCTCGGGCTCGTTCGGATCCGGTCCTCGAGCCAGTGCTTGCCCTCGATGTCCAGGAAGTTGTCCGGTTCATCGAGGAGCAGCACGTCGAAGTCTGAGGAGAACAACACCTCCAAGGCGAGTCGCTTGAGCTCTCCCCCGGAGAGAGACGCCGTGGAGCGATCCGCGCATTCCGGATATCCAATGCCGAAGGCCGCGGAGGTGCAGCGGTCCCATACGACCTCGGCCGCGTAGCCGCCGGCGTCCTCCCACGCGCTGAGGGCCGAGGCGTAGGCCAGCTGCGCGGCGTCGTCCGGATCGCTCGCGAGGGCCTGCTCGGCTCGCGCGATGCGGGCGCCGGCCTCGGCCACCTCCCGCGGCGCATAGCGGAGCAGGAACTCGCGCATCGTGACGTTCTCGATCGCGTCGGCGAGGAACTGTCGCATCAGCCCGACGCGTCCGGAGACGTTGAGGGTCCCCTCCGCGGGTTGCTCCGGTCCAGCGATCAGCCGCAGGAGGGTGGACTTGCCGATGCCGTTCGGGCCGATCAGCGCCGCGTGGTGCCCCTCCGGCACGCGGAACGTGACGTCGCTGAACAGGGTCCATCCGCCGGGGAGGGCGTACGCGACGTCGACGAGGTCGATGACGGCCATGGCGCCGCCGAGCCTACCGCCAGTCCGGGGCGCCGCCCGCCGGACCGCCGCTGGGGCGGCCCGGCAAGCAGCGGCGATGCCGCTACGGGAGTAGCTGGAGGGTGACGTGCAGGTTGTCGTGCTGGAAGTTCAGCATCGCGATCCCGCGGACGGCGCGGTACGCGCCGGTCCCGCCGTCGACTCCGAGGGCCCGGCCGGTCCGGAAGTCCTTGAAGTTGATCAGGCCCTGGACGTTCACCTGGCCGCGCGGGAGCGCGAAGGTGACGTTGCACAGGAACGATGCCAAGCGGTGGTTGAAGCGGAGCTGGGTGTACGTGCACGATCCGGCGTCCGCTCCGATCCGCTTGCCGTTCTGCAGGATCAGGTCGTGGAACGCGAACCCGTCGCCGATGTTCAGGCGGCTCGGCGGGTGGTTCATGCTGTGCTGCATGTTCGTCTTCGCCGTGAACTGGACCGTCGTCGGTCCCGTGATCGGATTCTTCGGCTGCGCGGCGTAGACGAACGTGCCGCCGACGAGCGCGAGCGCGGCGACGACGGAAACGATGGTGATGACCTTTTTGAACATGCGGGTTCCTCCCCTGAGATCGTGGCGGATTGTCGCCTCCCTTTCCGGCCGGGATGGCCGAACCCACCTTACCCAGGCATGGCGGCCCCCATCGGCGGCGGCTGAACGCCGGCTTGGGCGATCCGGACCGCCTACGGGTTCGACATCCACGAGAGGGTCAGTTCGGCGTGAAGGCGTCAGACGATCGGAACGTCGGGGACCGGCACCGAACGACGGGCGGTACCGGGCCTCTGGCAGCGATCGGGAACGTGTGGGGGAGCGGGAGTCCCGACCTCGAGAGCTAGATGCTCTCGCTCTCGACCTCGTCGGGCTCGAAGGGCTCGGCCTCGAAGGGGTCCCCGAGCGGCGGCCCGGCCTCGATCACGCCGTCGGCGCGGTCCTGCTTCCGCTTCGCGCGCTCCTGGCGTCGTTCCTCACGAGCTGCGGCCTTTTTCGCGCTCACCTCACGGCGTTGACGTTTTCCGAAGGTCTCAGGCATGCATCAAGCTTACGCGGAAACGTGTCGCTCGGGCCCCGGAACGCTTCTGCCCGTGCCTGGTTCGGCCGATCGGCCTCAGGAGGTCAGCGCCTCGAGGAGCTCGTTCCAAGCTGCCAGGTAGGCGTCGACGTCCTTGTCCTCCGCAGGCACGGGAACGACGGGACCGGCTCCGACGATCGCCTCCCAGACGCGGCGGTTCGCGAGCCAGATCCGGATGAGCCGGACCAGGAGATCGTCCTGCGTCGCCTGTGCCTCGCGCGCGTCCCGCGGCGGTGCAGGCGCGAACGTGTAGCCCGATCGTGGCCCGAGATGATGGATGTGCCAGGGGAAGCCGGCGCGTTCCACCGCCACCCGCATCCCGTCCGCCAGCTTCGTGCCCAGCCGCTGCGTGCTCGCGTAGGCGTCGGGCGTGAGGATCTCGAGCATCGTCGCGCGCGCTGCGGCCATGGAGAGGGCGTTCGCGAACAGCGTTCCACCGGTGGCGAGCAGGTCGGAGCGTTCGCCGTCCGAGCTCTTGCGTTGCGTGAGCGTGTCCGCGACCTCGTCGGTCATCCCGTACGCCCCGAAAGGAACTCCGCCCGCGATCGACTTCCCGGAGGTGACGATGTCGGGGGAGAGTGACCACATCGCCGTAAGGCCTCCGGGCCCGACGACCTGCGTGTGCGTCTCGTCGAGTGCGAGGAGCGTTCCGGTCTCGCGGGTGATCCTCCGCAGCTCGTCGTGGAATCCGTCCACGGGGAGGATCAGCCCGTGGTTGTTCGTCATCGCGGGTTCCGTGAGAACGATCGCGACGTCGCGCGATCCCAGCGCGCGCGTCAGCTGGTCCACGTCGTTGAACGGGACGAGCTTCGTATGCGCGACGACGTCTCGCGGAAGGCCCCGCTCCTCGGGAACGATATGGCCGTCCGCGTCCAGCTCCACCAACGCGTCGTCGAAGTGTCCGTGGTACTTGCCGTCGAACATGAGCACGCGGTCGCGACCGGTGAACGCGCGCGCGACACGGATCGCCTCGGTGTTGGCCTGGGACGCCGACAGGGTGTACTGCCACTTCGGCACTCCGTACCGCGACGCGAGCTCCTCGGAGACGACGATCGCATCCTCGGTCGGCAGGAGGAACTGGTTGCCCCGCGACATCCGCTCGGAGACCGCTCGCACCAGCGGCTCCGGCGCGTAGCCACAGAACATCGACATGTCCGCGATGTTGAAGTCGCTGTAGGTGTGGCCGTCGACGTCGGTGAACCGCGCGCCCTTCCCCTCTGCGACCCACATCGGCACGTGGTGGTAGCTCCCGCGGAACCATGCCATCGGCAGGCCGTTCGGCATCGAGCGCAGCCCGCGCTGCTGGAGCTCGGCCGACCGCGGATGCTGCTCCGCGAAGCGTGCGTCCTCCCGGTTCTTGAGCTCGCGAACGAGCGCCGGATCGACGGTCGGTGTGGTCGAGATCGACGTCATCCGCGGACGAGCGGCAACGTGAGACAGGTGGGACCTCCGTCGCCGTTACGGGAGATCTCCTCGCCTCGGTAGGTGCGCACCTCGACGCCGCAAGCCTCCATGCGATGCTTCGTCTCGGGATTTCCCTCCAGCGCGAGCGCGCGGCGACCGCCGAGCGCCAGCACGTTCGGGCCCATGGTCGCGAACTCCTCGTCGGGAACCTCCACGAGGGCGATACCGCGGTCGGCGAGGGCCTCCATCAGTCGCACCGGCATCAGCGGGGCATAGCCGACGGCGAGATCGGCGTCGAGCGGGCTGATCAGCGAGAGCAGGTGGAGGCACTCAGCGGGGCCGCGCTGATGCGGAAGGTCGAACGCCAGCACCTGCACGTCCGGGAGGAGGGCTTTCAGCTGCTCGATGCCGGCGTCGTTCGTCCGGTAGCCCCGTCCGACCGCGAGCGTCCCCGCGTCCAGGAAGAACATGTCGCCGCCCTCCGCCGTTCCCGGCGGGCGGATGCCATCCAGGACGGGAACGCCCGCACGCTCGAGGTCCACGAGCGAGGCATCGGGCTCTCCTCGGCGACCCTCCTTGCCCGGACGGAGTGGGATCGCGCCTCCGGCAGTGATGAGGATCGGGTCGTAGGCGTACACGGCGTCGGGATCGCCCTCGACCGGCGTCTTGCCGCTGACGACCTCGGTTCCCGCAGCGGCGAGAGCCTGCCGGAACGCCGCATGCTCCCTGGCGATGCCGTCGGGGTCGGGCTCCCGATGCCATCCGTACGACCGCCACGCGGAGAGCGCGGGCGCCGACGGCGGGCGGACGTAGACGCGTTCGAGGTTTCCCGTCTGGGCCGTCATCGCGCCAGAGCCTACTGCGCCGTCATTCCGTGCGGATCGCGTCCAGCACGTTCAGCCTCGCCGCTCGGCGGGCCGGCAGCACCGCCGCCAGCACGCCGGCGATGCCTGCGAGGACGACGTCGATCAGGAGGCGCCCACCGGGAACGGCGAGCGTCGTCACTCCCTGGTCGTGGAGCGCACGGACGAGCGCCCATCCGAAGAGGAAGCCGACGAGCGTCCCGAGCAGCGCTCCGAAGACGGCGATGATCACCGCCTCCGAACGGATCATCGAACGGACCTGCCGCCGGCTCATCCCGACCGCGCGGAGGAGGCCGATCTCGCGCGTCCTCTCGAAGATGGAGAGCGCCAGCGTGTTCACGATACCGACGAGGGCGATCAGGATCGCGAGCCCGAGGAGCGCCGTGAACAGCACGAGCAGCTGATCGATCTGCTTCGACTGGTTCTCCCGGAACTGCACCTGATCCTGGATCCGCACGTTGGGGAAGTCCGTGGAGATCGACTTGACGGCGGCGTCCCCCTGCTCGGCTGGAACGCCCGGAGCGAGCTTCGCGAGCACGAAGTAGTCGAGGTGATCGGTGAAGTTCCGGTCGAAGGTCTCCGTGGAGATGAGGAAGTTCCCGAGCACGTAGTTCTGGTCGAAGATGCCCGTGATCGTGAGCGTCTTCGCGCCGGTCTTCGCGAACTTCACGCGCACCGGATCTCCGACGCTCCAGCCGTTCGCCTCCGCGGTCGCCTTCTGGACGAGGAGGTCGTTGCTCCCGAGTGTCTTCGTGCCCGCCACGATGGGGATCTCGGAAACCTGGAGGACCTCGTCGACGTCGACGCCCTCGATCGACTGTGCGCGCCCGTCGAGCCCGAACGCTCCCTGGCGGAACTCCGCGACCGCGCCGAACTTCTCCGAACGCCGGAACCTCCGCGCGACGTACCGGCTGAATCCGCTGAACGTCGGCGTGTTCACGATGTAGTCGGCCTTCAGGGAGCGTTCCACGGCGGCGTTCGCCGACGCCTTGAGCGATGACGCGAACACGGTGAACAGCGTCACGAGCGCGAGGCCGATCATCAGCGCAGCCGCCGTGGAGGCCGTCCGCTTCGGGTTCCGCTTGGCGTTCTCCCGTCCGAGCTTTCCGGAGATCTTCGAGATCCGAACGAGCGGCGCGCCGAGGATGCTCGAGATCGGCCGAGCGGCCAGCGGCGAGAGCACCGCGACGCCGAGGAACACCACCGCGGCCCCGAGGCCCACGAGGAGCACGCCGTTGCTGACACCTGCGAACAAGCCGACGAGGAGCGCGACGCCCCCGAGCGCCGTGACCGCCGCACCCGCCAGCGTACGGAGCGTCGAGAACCGATACGCGCTCGGGGCGGGGTCGCGGAGCGCGACGATCGGCGGCACCCGCGACGCGCGGATCGACGGCAGGACCGCGGCGACCCACGTCGTGAGGATGCCGATCACGAGCGAGACGATCACCGTCCTCGGAAGCACCTGCGTCGTCGAGGTCGGCAGCTCGAATCCGACCGCCTTCATCAGACCCTGGAGGCCGCCCGCGATCACGAGCCCGAAGGCGAGGCCGATCCCCGAGGCGACCAGTCCGACGACGACGGCCTCCGCCATGACCGAGACCCGCACCTGATTCGGGGTCGCGCCCAGCGTGCGCAGCAGCGCCAGCTCGCGCGTCCGCTGGGCCACGAGGATCGAGAAGGTGTTGTAGATGATGAAGGCGCCGACGAACAGCGAGATGAACGCGAAGACGAGGAAGGCGACGTTCAGGAAGCCGAGCGCCTTCTTCACCTCGCTCGCGCCCTCCGCTGCGGCCTCGGCGCCGGTCTTCGCCTGATAGCCGTCGGGGAGGGCGTCGCCGATGCGTGTGCGGAGCTCCGGTGGCGTGTTTCCCTCCGCGGCGGCCACCTCGATCGCGTCGAACTTTCCCCTCTCGCCGAGGAGCTTCTGCGCCGACGCGGAGTCGAACGCGACGAGCGAGGCGCCGAGGAGATTGTTGCTCGAGCCGAACTTGAAGATGCCGCTGACGCGCTCGTCCTTCGGCTCGGCTTGCAGGAGGACCGACACCTTGTCGCCGACGTGGATCGCGTACTTCTGCGCGGTGCCCGCGTCGATCGCGACCTGTCCGTCCTTCGCGGGCGGCGCGCCTCGGTCGAGCGTCAGGGAGGAGAGGCCCGGGTCGTCGATCCAGTTGACCCCGAGCGTCGGGGCG
>JBJMLP010000161.1:0-15110 GCA_045805245.1 Actinomycetota bacterium
CGCGATCTACGGCGACGCGGGCCCGAACCGCCTTAGCGGCGTCGACGGGACCGACGACATCCGAGGAGCGGGCGGCAACGACACGATCCTTCCCGGCATCGGGGGCACGACGACGACCACCGGGGGTGGAGGCATCGACACCCTGAGCTACTCCGACCTCGCCAACTGCTCGCAACTCCGATTGACGATCGATACCGCGGCTCACGCGGTCGACAGCAGCAATGCCTCCTTGTGCTTCCTCTCCGACTTGCACCAGACGTTCTCATCGTTCGAATCATTCGTCGGCTCGAGGTACAAGGATGTGTTCGACGGAGGTCCCGCGAACGACACGTTCCACGGTGGGGGAAGTGCTGACAGCCTGCTCGGTCGAGCTGGCGACGATTCCCTGTACGGACAGGGCGGAAACGACACGCTCAACGGAGGGATCGGCGTCGACGTATGCGCGCACGGTCCTGGATCCGGAAACGTCGTCAACTGCGAGAGCTAAGGCTGCGAGCAGCGCCACTCGGCCGGCGCCGCCACTTGATCCATCATCCGTACCACACGCGGTCATACTCGATCGATGGTCGGTCCTCTGAGGGTCAGCCGCTCCGTGACGATCCCGGAAGGAGACCTCAAGTGGCGGTTCAGCCGTTCCTCGGGGCCGGGAGGTCAGTCCGTGAACACGGCGGACTCTCGTGTGGAACTCAGCCTCGATCTGGGAACGACCGCCGCTCTCGGACCCGTCCAGCGCGCTCGCGCCCTCCAGCGGCTCGGCAGCCGGCTGACCGACGGTGTCCTCACCGTCACCGCTTCGGAGAACCGGTCGCAGCTTCGCAACCGAGAGGCCGCACTCCGGAGACTCGGGGATCTCCTGGCCGCCGCGATCGCGCCACCGCCGCCGAAGCGCCGCCCGACACGGGCGAGCCGGGGCTCCGTCGAGCGCCGGCTTGCGGAGAAGCGTCGCCGCGGTCAGGTCAAGAAGCTCCGACGTTCCGACGACGCCGGCGAGTGAGCGATCGAACCAAGCGGTGGGCGAGGGGGGACTTGAACCCCCATGAGGTTGCCCTCACAGGATCCTGAATCCTGCGCGTCTACCAATTCCGCCACCCGCCCCGGGGTTGCGAGCCCATCGTACCGGAGCGCTCCGACCCGCCCCGAGGCCCTCAGAGGTGGATCAGACCCGCGTTCGTAGGCGTGAAGCCGCACGCGTCGAAGTAGAACTCCCGGAGGTCGTCGTCGAAGTCGACGTGGAGCCACTCGCAGCCCGCCTCCCGCGCTCCGCGTGCCGCAACCGCGATCAGCTCCTTGCCGATGCCGCGGTGCCGGGCTGACGCCGCCACCATCGTGTCCTGGATCCAGGCGTGGACGAGGCCGTCCCACGGGACGTTGACGAAGCCGACCAGCGTCTCTCCGTCCCGGGCGACGACCCAGCCCAGGCTGTGGCGCTCGAGCTGATCGCGCCAGTTCCACTCCGACTCGTCGTAGACGCGGGTCTCGAAGGCCTCCGCGTGGAGCGCGTTCAGCTCCAGGCTGGAGAAGTCGCCTCGCCAGGTGAACTCGAGGGCCATGGCTCCCAATCTATCCACACCGAGGGAGGACACTCGGAACGTCACCGCATCGCAACGCCTCCGGCAAGATTAGCGGACAGTGCCCCTGGCTATAATCCGGCTGTCCTGTCATCTACCTGCGGAAACACGCGGAATCGCGAGCGCCCTTGCCGATCCTCCGAGACTTCGAACGTCGCCTCGAAGGCGTGGTCGAGGGCTTCTTCGCGAAGACGTTCCGGAGCGGCCTCCAGCCCGTCGAGCTCGCGAAGCGCGTCCTGCGCGAGATGGATTCCGGCAAGACCGTGGGCGTGAAGGAGGTCTGGGCGCCGAACCACTTCGAGATCGCGCTCTCGCAGATCGATCGGGAGCGATTCGAGCAGGCGGAGCTCTCCCTGATCGCCGAGCTGAAGCAGGTCGTCCGCGAGGGCGCCGCGGAGCGCGGATGGGGTCTCGTCGGCCCTCCCGAGGTGGAGTTCTCGACCGACGAGGGCCTCGGCAAGGGAGAGTTCCACGTCACCGCCTCCCTCGTGGAGGGCGAGCCGGAGCCCGCCCGCGCGCAGATCGGCGTCGCTCGGCCGGCGCGCAACAGAGCGTTCCTCGCGTTCGAGGACACGAACGGACACAAGGAGTTCCCGCTCGACAAGGACACCGTCACGATCGGCAGGCTCCCCGCATCCGACATCACGATCGCCGACCCCGGCGCCTCACGGAGCCATGCGGAGGTCCGCGCGACCGACGGCGGATACGAGCTCGTCGACCTCGGCTCGACCAACGGCACGATGGTGAACGGCCGCCGCGTTCGCGAACAGCCGCTCGAGGACGGCGACCGCATCACGATCGGTCGCACGGTCATCGACTTTCGGGCGTCATGACCGTCACGCCGTTCGTCCTCTCGGTCCTCAAGTACGCGTTCCTCGTGCTGTTGTACTTCTTCGTCTACCGGGCTCTGCGCACCGTGGTGACCCTCGATCTCGGCGGAGGACGAAAGGCGCGCAAGGCACGCAAGCAGGCGGACGCGCGGCCGGCGCGCTCCTCGAACGGTCGCTCGCGCGTTCCGTCGAGCGTCCTGGTGCGCTCCGCGGAGGGAAAGAAGCTCGGAACCTACCCCCTCTCCGACCCGATCGAGATCGGGCGATCCGAGAGCTCCCAGATCCGGCTCGAGGACACGTACGTCTCAACCAACCATGCGCGGCTCTTCCCGCGGAACGGCTCCTGGTACGTGGAGGACCTCGGGTCCACGAACGGGACCTACCTCAACCAGCAGCGCGTCTCGAGCTCCTCCGAGGTCCATCCGGGCGACACGCTGAAGGTCGGCAAGACGGTGCTGGAGCTCCGCAAGTGACGACCGGGCAGATCGAGCGATGAGGATCCGCTACGGATCTGCGAGCGACATCGGCAAAGCCCGCGACCGCAACGAGGATTCCTATCTCGCGCAGCCTCCCGTCTTCGCGGTCGCCGACGGCATGGGAGGTCACAAGGGCGGCGACGTCGCATCATCGCTCGCGATCGAGGTCCTCGGCGGGGACGCCCTTCCATCCGACGGCGTCGAGCTGGTGGAGCGCGTCCGCGAGGCGAACCGCGCCGTGTACGACCGCTCCTCCTCGGACAGCGCGGTGGAAGGAATGGGAACGACGATGACCGCGACGATCGCCGGCGGCGGCGCCCTGCGACTCGCGCACGTCGGCGACTCCCGCGGATACCTGCTCCGGGAAGGAAGCCTCCGCCGGCTCACGGAGGACCACACGCTCGTCCAGCGCATGGTCTCGGAGGGCCAGCTCACCGAGGAGGAGGCGTCCGTTCACCCGCAACGGAGCGTCATCACGCGCGTTCTCGGCGTGGAGGACCGAGTGCAGGTGGACGAGGGCGCCGTGGAGGTGCGGAACGGCGACCGGATCCTGCTGTGCACGGACGGCCTCACCGGAATGGTTCCCGAGGAGGAGATCGAGACGATCCTCGAGCGCGCGCCGGATCCGCAGGCGGCCGCGGATGAGCTCGTCGCCGCGGCGAACCAGGCCGGCGGCCTGGACAACATCACGGTCGTGGTGCTCGACGTCGAGATCGGCGAGGAGGAGGAACGCGCGCGCGACGCCGAGACTCCCGCGGAGCGCGCGGAGGCAGCGGGCATGGAGGCTCCGGACGAGGGAGGCGGCCGGGTACCGCGATGGGCGATCGTGACGGGCGTCGTCGTTCTCCTGTTGATCGGGGCCTTCTTCTTCGGCCGCGCCTACGTGAACGACCAGTGGTACGTCGGCGTGGCCGGCGGGCGCGTCGCGGTGTTCCAGGGCGTTCCGGCATCGGTCGGCGGGTTCGAGCTCCATCACGTCGTGCAGCCAACCGATCTCTCCGCCACGTCGGCGGAGCAGCTCGCGGTCTGGAGCTCGCTCTCCGACGGCGTGACCGCGGACAACCTCGCGGGCGCGCAGGCCATCGTGGAACAGATCCGGCGCGATCTCGCCGCGAAGGCCGCGCAGGAAGGCGGCGGAACGGGAACCGGATCCGGCACCGGAAGCGGAGGAAGTTCCGGCGGGACCGGTTCCGGCGGCGGTGGCTCGGGTTCAGGGACAGGTTCCGGCGGTTCAGGTTCCGGTTCGGGCGGCGGCGGTTCAGGCTCGGGCTCGGGCACCAGCGGCGGCGGAGGGAACCCGTGAGCGCGACAGCCGAACCGCAGGCCCGGTACCGGGCCGGAGGAGCGCTCGCGCTCACGATCCTCGCGATCGTTCTCGCGATATTCGCCTACGTCCTCGTCGGCCTCGGCAAGAAGGGCCACGTGCCGGTCCAGCTGCCGCTGTACGGCGGCATCTTCATCGTCGGCTACGTCGCGGCGTTCATCGCTCAGCGTCGGTTCGCGCCCGCCGCCGACCCCGCGCTGCTTCCGACCACGGCGGCGCTCACGGGGATCGGGTTCGCGGTCATCGTGCGTCTCTCCGGCAGCCTCGCGGCTGAGCAGGCGACGTGGCTCGTCGTCGGACTCCTGTTCTTCTGCGGCACACTGATCCTGATCCGCGATCACCGGCAGCTGGAGAGCTACACGTACACGATCGGGCTGGTCGGCCTCGGGTTGCTGCTCCTTCCGATCCTTCCGGGCATCGGAGAGACGATCAACGGCGCGCGGCTGTGGATCAGGATCGGGCCGCTCGGCTTCCAGCCCTCGGAGCTCGGCAAGGTCTTCCTCGTCGTGTTCCTCGCGGGATACCTCGACGAGAAGAAGGAGATCCTTCAGGTCGCCACCGGGCGGCTCGGTCCGCTGAACCTCCCGCAGCTGAAGCACCTCGGACCGGTGATCCTCGCATGGGCGGTCTCCTTGGCGGTGCTCTTCCTGGAGCGGGACCTCGGCGCGTCGCTCCTGTACTTCGCGATCTTCGTCGTGATGCTCTGGGTCGCGACCGCGCGCGGCACCTACCTCGTGATCGGGATCGTCCTGTTCGCGATCGGCGCGTTCGCCGGGTACCTCGCGTTCTCCCATGTGCAGGCCCGCGTCGACATCTGGCTCCACGCGCTGGAGCCGAGCAGGGTCTTCAAGCAGGGGTACGGGCAGCTCGCGCAGGGTCAGTTCGGGATGGCGACCGGCGGCATCGGAGGCTCCGGTCTCGGTCAGGGACAGCCGGGTCTGATCCCGTACGCGGAGACCGACTTCATCTTCGCCGCGATCGGCGAGGAGCTCGGCGTGATCGGAACGACGGCGGTGCTGCTCCTGTTCCTCGTCATCGTCGGCCGAGGTCTTCGCATCGCCCTGCGCCGCACCGACGGCTTCGGAAAGCTCCTGGCGACAGGGCTCACCGCCGCGATCGGCCTGCAGACCTTCGTGATCGTCGGCGGCGTCACGCGACTGATCCCGCTCACCGGCGTCACGTTGCCGTTCGTCTCCTACGGGGGCTCGAGCCTCGTCTCGAACTTCATCATCCTGGCGTTGCTGATCCGAGTCTCCGCGACGCCCGACCCCGGAGCCTCCGCGGCCGCGGGCTTCGACCCACCGCGCGTGAAGGTCAGGCGGTAGATGGACAAACAGATCCGGCGTCTCGGCTTCGCCCTTGTGGCACTTTTCCTGCTCCTCTTCGTGCAGGTGAACTACCTGCAGGTGTTCGCCGCGGACCGCATCGCGAACAACCCGGCCAACACCACGAGGCTGCTGATCCAGGCCGCGGACGTCGACCGCGGGGACATCCTCGCGCGCGACGGCTCGACGATCCTCGCCGAGAGCGTTCCGACCAAAGGCGAGTTCAAGTACCTGCGCAAGTATCCAGACGGGCCGCTGTACGCGGACGTGACGGGTGGATTTCCGCTCGTGGGGGCGCCGACGAACCTGGAGGCGAGCTACAACGACCTCCTCTCCGGCAGGGCGACGGAGCTGCTCCCGTCGACGCTCGTCGACCAGATCCTCGGCCGCCCGCGCAAGGGAGCGAGCGTGGTGACGACGATCGACCCGGACCTGCAGGACGTGGCGGCGACAGAGCTCCAGAACGCCGGCCTCGGCGCCGTCGTCGCGATGGATCCGAGCACCGGAGAGATCCTCGCGATGGCCTCCAACCCCACCTACGACCCGAACGAGCTCGCATCGCACGACATCAGATCGGCGACGGCCGCCTACCAGCGGCTGACCAAAGACCCGGAGCATCCGCTGGTCTCGAACGCGAACGACCAGCTGTATCCGCCCGGCTCGACGTTCAAGCTCGTGACGGCCTCCGCCGCGCTGGAGGACGGCGTCGATCCCAACTCCGCGATCTGGAACAACCCCGGGTCGAGCCTTCCGCTCCCACAGACCACGGACACGCTCTCCAACTTCGGCGGGGAGATCTGTCCCGGCGGGTCGAAGGTCTCGCTCGCCGACGCGTTGACGTATTCGTGCAACACGATCTTCGGGGAAGTCGGCTTGCAGCTCGGCTCCAGGAAGCTCGTGGAGCAGGCGAAGGAGTACGGGTTCAACGGCCACGTCCCGTTCAACATCGGGTTCTCAGAGGGACAGATCCCCGAGACGCTCGATCCGCCGCAGACCGCCATCTCGGCGATCGGCCAGGGCTCCGTCCTTGCGAACCCGCTCCAGATGGCCCTCGTCGGCTCGGCGATCGCGAACGGCGGCGTGGAGATGCGCCCGCAGCTCGTCCAGGAGGTCCGCGACTCTCGCGGAACGCTCGTGGAGTCGTTCCACCCCGAGGTCTACGGAAAGCCGATCTCCTCCCAGACCGCGGGGGAGCTCACCACGATGATGGAGAGCGTCGTGAACCAGGGCACGGCCCAGGGGCTCGGCATCGCCGGCGTGAACCTGGCAGCGAAGACCGGAACGGCCCAGACGGGGAAACCCGGCGAGAACCCTCACGCGTGGTTCGTGGCCTTCGGTCCCAACCCGAACCCGCAGATCGTCGTGGCGGTGCTGGTCCTCGACGGCGGTAGGCTCGGCAGCGACGCGACGGGAGCGGCGGTTGCCGGACCCGTCGCCAAGGCAGTCGTCGAGGCAGCCCTGCGTGGCTGACGAATCGGGAGGTCCGTTGGGCGAAGAAGTGCGGATGCTCGGCGGCCGCTATCGGATGGAGTCGCTCCTCGGCCAGGGCGGGATGGCCCAGGTCTACAAGGGGACCGACACCGTGCTCGGCCGTCCCGTCGCGATCAAGATCCTCGCTCCGCAGTACGCGAAGGATCAGAGCTTCGTCGACCGCTTCCGCCGGGAGGCGCAGTCCGCGGCGCGCCTGAACCATCCGAACGTCGTGGGCGTGTACGACACCGGGTCCGACGACGGGACCCACTACATCGTCATGGAGTACGTGGAGGGCCGCACGCTCGCGGATTTCCTCTCCGGCGGAGGAAGCCTGCTGCCCGAACGCGCGGTTGAGCTCGCGAGCTCCGTGTGCATCGCGCTCTCCGAGGCGCACAAGGCCGGCATCGTTCACCGGGACATCAAGCCCGGAAACATCATGGTCACCCGGGGCGGCGAGGTGAAGGTCATGGATTTCGGCATCGCGCGCGCCGCCTCCGCCGAGACGGTGACCGCCACGGCGACGGTGCTCGGAACGGCGTCGTACCTCTCCCCCGAGCAGGCGCAGGGAAAGCCCGTCGACGCACGCTCGGACATCTACTCCCTCGGCGTCGTGCTCTACGAGATGCTGGTCGGCCGCGTGCCGTTCGGCGGAGACTCCGCGGTCGCCGTCGCGTACAAGCACGTGCAGGAGCCTCCGGAGCCGCCGTCGCGGATCAATCCCGACATCTCCCCGTCGCTCGAGGCCGTCGTGATGCGCGCGCTCGCGAAGAACCCCGACAACCGCTATCAAACCGCGGAGGAGTTCTGCGCCGACCTCGACCGCGTCCACCGCGGGATGCCGGTCGCCGCGACGCCGCTCCTCGCGGAGACGCAGGCGGTTCCGGCCCCCGTGACGGCGACGCGGGTCCAGCATCCGACCGGCGTCCTGCCTCCGGAGGAGCAGCGCTCACGCTGGCCGTGGATCCTCATCGGCATCCTCGTGCTGGTGGGCGTCCTGCTCGCATTGTTCTTCCTCGGAAAGAATCTCCTCAACGAGAACGCGAACCAGGTCGCGGTGCCGAAGCTCACCGATCGGACGCTTGCCGATGCGGAGGCGAAGCTGAAGCAGGTACACCTGAAACCCGAAGTCCGCAAGGAGATCAACACGACCGTGCGCCCCGACACCGTGCTGTCGCAGAGCCCGGCACCGGGAACCACGGTTCAGGAACAGAGCGTCGTCCATCTCGTCGTCGCCCGGGCGGAGCCGACCGCCACCCTCCCGGACGTGACGAACCTGACGCTCGCCGACGCAACAACAGCGCTTCAGAACGGGGGCTTCACGCTCGGGCAGACATCGAAGCAGTCGAGCGACACCGTGCCGGACGGTCGAGTCATCTCCCAGGACCCCTCCGCAGGCGGTCAGGCACCGAAGGGCAGCTCCGTCGATCTCGTCATCTCCACCGGGCCCGAGGTCGTCACCGTTCCCGACGTGCAGTGCGAGCCGATCGCGCAGGCACAGAAGCACATCGAAGCCGCGGGTCTCACGATGGCGCAGAGCGGGAACACGAGCTTCGTCTCGGACTGTCCGCACGCGGGCCGCGTCGCCTCGCAATCGCCCGCCGCCAACACGCAGGTGCAGCCCGGGAGCACGGTCACCGTCGACGGAACGGAGGACCAGACGCCGACCTCCCCGCCGAGCCCGTAGCCGGATGACACTTCCGTTCGCTTCGGAGGAGTTCTCGCCGGAGGAGCGGGAGCTCCTATCCCGCCACTTCACCTCGCTCGACGAACCGGTCTTCGCGCTCGTGAACCTTCCGGAAGTGGTGAAGGGCGCGCTGTTCGCGCGCTACTCCCGGACGCGGAAGTCGCTCCGACGGCTGTTCCTCGACGAGTTCGCCGAGCAGGTCGCGTCGGCGGCACCGGAGGACATCTCCGACGTCGGCGTGGGCAAGGCGGAGACGCTGTACGAGCGCATCTTCGTGGAGTACGGGGACGACTCGATCGCCCAGCTCGGCGGCGTTCATCTCGCGTGCGAGCAGGCGTCGCAGCTCCTCTGCAAGGTGCTGGAGTGGGGCCGACTCGCCGGCTACCTGGAGCAGTCGACGCGCTACATCCCCTACGACGACAAGCCGGGCGGACATTGGCGATATCTCCTTCCGCCGGAGATCGCCGGAAGCGAGATCGCGTCGCGAGCTTCCGAAGTGCTGGACGCTTCGTTCGAGACGTACTCCCGCCTGCTGGAGCCGATGCAGGAGTTCTACCGGGACCGCTTTCCCAAGCAGGTGGAGGACACCGACGGCGTGTACCGCTCCACGATCCGCGCGAAGGCGTGCGACACGCTTCGAGGGCTGCTGCCCGCGGCGACCCGCTCCAACGTCGGCATCTACGCGAGCGGGCAGAGCTACGAGCAGATGCTGATCCGCATGCGCGCGAACCCGCTGTCCGAGGTGCGCGAGTATTCGGACCTGATGCTGACGGAGCTCCGTAGGGTGATCCCGGCCTTCCTCACGCGGGTCGACGTTCCCGACCGCGGCGTCGCATGGACGGAGTACTTGAGGGGAACCCGCGAGCGCGTTGAAGCGATCTCGGAGAAGTACCTCGGCGGCATCGAGCCCGGCGGCCGCGGAGAGGTCACCCTCACCGACTACGAGCCGGCCGGCGAGGAGAAAGTGGTTGCCGCGGCGCTGTATGCGGCAAGCGAGCTTCCCGACGACCGGCTCCTCTCGCTCGCACACACCATGTCGGCGGCGGAGCGGCAGACCGTGCTCGAGGCGTACGTCGGCGAGCGCGGGAACCGCGGCCACCGCCCGGGGAGAGCGTTCGAGCGCACGTCGTACCGGTTCGACGTGCTGTGCGACTACGGCGCGTTCCGGGATCTCCAGCGCCACCGACTCCTGACGCTGGAGTGGCAGCCGCTCTCGACGCTGCACGGGAGCGTGAAGCCCGCGGAGATCTCCGACGCCGGTTTCGACGCGGAGTGGGATGAGGTCATGCAGCGGGCGGAGACGCTCTTCGTCGAAGCCCGCGATCACGCCGTCGGAGAGGCCGCCTCCTACGTGGTCCCGATGGCGTTCCGGATCCGCTTCGTGATGCAGATGAACGCGCGCGAGGCGATGCACCTCATCGAGCTTCGTTCCTCTCCGCAGGGCCATCCCGCCTACCGGCGGATCGCGCACGAGATGCATCGTCTGATCGGAGAGCATGCCGGCCACCGAGCGATCGCGGATGCGATGCGCTACGTCGACTACTCCGACGTCGACCTCGAGCGCCTCCAGGCCGAGCGGAGGACGGAGGCCAGGCGCCGTTCAGTCAGCTGATCGTCAGTACGGAGGCATGAACGGCGGGTTCGGCGGCCGACGCATGTTCGGCGAACGCCGCTGCTTGGATCCGCGCCGCGTGGAGATGAGGATCCCGACGACCGCGATCAGGATGCAGGCGATCCCGAACACGCCGTAGGCAATCGCGCTTGCCATCCCTCGAGTTTCGGGCCGCCGACAGCGAGCGTCAAAGCGAGCCCAGCAGGTCGGAACCATGGTGATCGTTCGGCCGAACGCCAGATGGGGGATGCTCAAGTTGGACTCCCGAGGCGTATGGTCGGTGCAGGATGCAGGGAGGGAAGAGATGAGGAGACATCGCGCGATCGTGATCGGCAGCATCGCGGCGCTACTCGTGGCAGGGAGCATCGCGGCCGCGATGACCGCGTTCGGCGGAACAGCCGCCGCGAACGCATGCTCGCGGAACCAACTGAACGTCCGTGACAACGGCTCCGAAGGAGGGGCCGGAACCATCCGCGGAGCATGGGTGTTCACCAACCGCTCGGACACGACATGCAGCCTCAACGGCTATCCCGACCTGCAGCTGTTCCGCAATGGCGGAAGGCCGCTCTCTACGACCACGAAGAAGAACCTGGCTCCGGCGCCGACACGGGTCGTGCTGCATCCGGACCGGTCGGCGACGTTCCTCTCGAGCTATTCCGACGTGCCATCGGGGTCGGAGAAGTGTGGGACGTCTCGCGTCCTCGAGATCACCGCACCGGGAGCGACCGCCGGGCTGTTCATCCCCGCGAAGCTGGGCCCGTGCGGCGGCGTGATCCGGGTCTCCGCGGTGGAGGCCGGAGTGCACGGGCCGTAGCGAGAACACCCGGCGGTTCGCATCGGCGTGCGCGAGCGGCCCTGGCGCAGCCAGGAGTGCTTCCGGTACCCTGAGCCCTCCCATGGACCGGCAGACCACCTTCCTCTTGGCTCTCGGCCTGCTGATCGCCGCCGGAGTCATCGTGTCCGCGAGCGGTTGGATCCTGTTCGTCCGTGACCGTCGCGCCGCCCGCGCCGCTCATCCCCATTCCGAGGTAGCCGAGGAGCGATAGTGCTCGAGCTCCTCGACCTCCGCAGCCGGAGGGAGCGCCTCGAGCCAAGACGCCTCGAAGTGGATCCCGACGTCGCCGCCACCGTCCGTGGCCTGATCGACGACCTCCGCGAACGCGGAGACGAGGCGCTGCTCGATCTCGCGCTACGGTTCGACGGCGCGGATCTCCGCGACCGTGGTCTGCTCGTCACCCCCGAGGAGTTCCTCACAGCCAATGAGGCGGTTCCGGAGTCGCTTCGTGGAGCGTTGGATGCTCTCGTCCTCCGACTGGAGGCGTTGTGCGCGCGGCAGCTTCCGCAACCATGGGAGGCGGAAGAGGACGGGGTTCGCGCCGGAGAGATCGTGCGGCCGCTCCGTGCCGCCGGCTGCTACGTCCCGGGCGGGCGCGCCTCCTATCCCTCGTCGGTCGCGATGACCGTCGTTCCCGCTCGCGTCGCGGGCGTCGAGGAGATCGTCGTCTGCACCCCGCCGGGCCCGGACGGGGACATCCTTCCGGCGGTGCTCTCCGCGGCGGCGCGCGCCGGCGCGACGAAGGTGCTGAAGACCGGTGGGGCGCAGGCGATCGCCGCGATGGCGCTCGGCACGGAGTCGGTGCCGGCCGTCGACCGCATCGTCGGCCCCGGGAACGCCTACGTCACGGAGGCGAAGCGACAGCTGATGGGCCAGGTCGGCATCGACGGGCTCGCCGGCCCGAGCGAGCTCGTTCTCGTCACCGACGGAACCGCGGACGTCCGTATGCTCGCCGCCGATCTCGTCACCCAGGCAGAGCACGATCCTGAAGCGGTCGCTGTTCTCGTCACGACCGATGCCTCGCAGGTCGAGCCTCTCCGCGCCGCCGTAGAGGAGGAGCTCCTCCGCGCCGACCGGCGGGAGATCATCGAGCAGTCGCTCACCGGTTCGAAGGCGGTCGTCGTCGCCGACCTTGCCGCAGCCGCCGAGGTGGTCAACGACATCGCCCCCGAGCACCTCCAGGTCGTGACGGAGGACTCCGGTGCGTTCATCCCCCACGTACGGAACGCGGGCGCGATCTTCCTTCGGGAGACAACGCCGGTGCCGTTCGGGGATTACGGCGTGGCGTCGAATCACGTCCTTCCGACCGCCGGCACGGCCCGGTTCGCGAGCGGCCTGCGAGCGAGCGACTTCGTGACGGTCTCCTCCGTCGTCTCCGTCGATGCCGAAGCGGGGCGCCGGCTCGCGCCCGAGATCGCGGAGATCGCCCGTGCGGAGGGCCTCACCGCTCACGCGCACGCGGTGGAGATCCGCGCCGCGGCCACAGGCGAAGAGCCTCGATGACCGCGCCCGAGCCCCGACCGGGGCTTCGTGACGTCGAGCCGTACGACTCCCCGCAGACGGATGTTCGCGTGCGCCTCAACACGAACGAGTGTCCGTATCCGCTGCCGGAGGGGTTCGGCAACGATCTCGCGGATGCCCTCCGCGGCATCGACCTCAACCGGTATCCCGACAGCGACGCGACGCAGCTCCGCGAAGGACTCGCGGCGCGACACGCACATCCGATCAAGGGAACGTGGGCGGCGAACGGCTCCAACGAGATCATCCACCAGCTCTCGATGGCCTACGGCGGCCCCGGGCGCAAGGCGCTGCTGTTCCCGCCGACGTACGCCCTCCACCAGCGGATCTGGACGCTCGACCATGGCCAGGTCGCCTCACATGTCGTGCACGCGCCGTTCGTGCTGCGCGACGAGGATGTCGACGAGGCCGTCGAGCTGAACCCCGACGTGGCATTCGTCTGCTCGCCGAACAACCCGACGGGGAACGCTCACCCACGCGAACGCGTTGAGCGGCTCGCGAACGAGACCGATGCCCTCGTGATCGTCGACGAGGCGTATGTGGAGTTCGGAGGCGACTCGGCCGCGCCGCTGATCGCTCGACACGGGAACGTCGTGGTCGTGCGGACATTTTCGAAGGCCTTCGCGCTGGCGGGAGCACGCGTCGGCTATTGCCTCGCCGATCCCGACGTGGTGGAGAACCTCAGCCGTGTCCGGCTCCCCTATCACCTCTCCGCGCTGGCGCAGGCCGCCGGCCTGACCGCCCTGAAGCACCTCGACGAAGCGGTCGCGATCCTCGACGACATCCGCAAACAGCGCGACCGGATGTTCGAGCGGATGTCCGCGATACCGGGCGTCGAGCCCTTCCGCTCGGACGCCAACTTCATCCTGTTCGAAACGGAGAAGCCTGCCGCCGACGTCTGGCAGGCGCTCCTCGACCGCGGCGTGCTCGTCCGCGACCTCACGCGAATGGTTCCCGGATGCCTGCGGGTCTCAGTCGGAACCGAGGAGGAGAGCACCGCGTTCCTCGAGGCTCTGGAGGAAGTGGCATGAGCCGCACCGCGGAGGTCGAGCGTGTCACCAACGAGACGTCCGTCCGCATCTCGCTCGACCTCGACGGCACCGGAAACGCGGAGGCGGACACGGGCCTGCCGTTCCTCGACCACATGCTGAAGCAGCTCGGAACGCACGCGCGTTTCGATCTCTCGATCAAGGCGGAGGGCGACCTCGAGATCGACGCCCACCACACCGTTGAGGACATCGGCCTCGCCCTCGGGCAGGCGCTCCGCGAGGCACTCGGGAACAAGGCCGGCATCCGGCGTTTCGGCGACGCTCGCGTTCCCCTCGACGAGACACTCGTGGAGGTCGCGCTGGATCTCTCCGGACGCCCCTTCGTGGTGCACGAGGTCCCCGTTCCGGCGGAGCTCATCGGGTCGTACGACCCCGGCCTGACGGAGGACTTCATCCGCGCGTTCGCGACGGAGGCGGCGATGACGCTGCACGCGCGTCTCGTCTCCGGCCGCAGCCCACACCACATCGTCGAAGCGGAATTCAAGGCGCTCGCCCGTGCCCTCGCCGACGCTTGCACGGTCATCGGAGGAGCGACGCCCTCCACGAAGGGAACGCTCGGATGATCGCGATCCTCGACTACGGGATGGGGAACCTCCGCTCCGTCCTCCGCGCCGTCACGCACGTCGGTGGAGACGCCGAGATCACCGGCGATGCGGAGACGGTTGCCAACGCCGACGCCCTGGTCGTTCCCGGCGTCGGCCATTTCGGCGCGTGCATGCGGAATCTCCGCGACCGTGAACTCGCGGCCGCCGTCACTTCCTTCGCCGGGAGCGGGCGACCGGTGTTCGGCGTCTGCCTGGGCATGCAGGTGCTGTTCGAACGGAGCGACGAGGACTCCGCCGCGGGCCTCGGCCTCATCCCGGGCGGCTCGCGGATGCTTCCGGCATCCGTCAGGGTTCCCCACATGGGATGGAACTCCGTGGATTGGCTGGAGCCGCACGCGTACACCGGCGGCGTCCCGAACGGAACCCCCTTCTATTTCGCGCACTCCTTCGCCGCTCCCGTCTCGGACACGACCGTCGGGGCGACCGAATACGGCGATCGGTTCTCGGCCGCCATCGCGCGCGGGAACCTGTTCGCGACCCAGTTCCACCCGGAGAAGTCGGGCCAGGCCGGGCTCGCGCTCTACGAAGGCTTCGTGAAGGAGGTCGGATGATCGTCATCCCGGCGATCGACCTCCGCGGAGGGCGATGCGTGCGACTGCGCCGCGGGGATCCGACGCAGCAGACGACCTACGACGCCGAGCCGGTCGACGTCGCGCGCGTCTTCGAGCAGCGTGGCGCGGAGATGATCCACGTCGTCGACCTCGACGCCGCCCTCGGCACCGGCGACAACCAGGACACGATCACCGACATCTGCGACGCCGTCATGATCCCCGTCCAGGTGGGCGGAGGCCTCCGCTCCGTCGTGACCCTC
>JBJMLP010000162.1:0-4516 GCA_045805245.1 Actinomycetota bacterium
GTCGCGGCGAGAACCTGGTGGACGGGCGAGCTCTTCGGCGCCGAGGCCGCCGGCGGCGCGGGCGAGGTGGAGAACGCCCGCGAACGCCTCGAGCGCGTGGGCTGGGTCCAGGCACTCCGCGAGCCGGAGTCGATGAAGAAGGCGGCGTGGAGTTCGACCTGACGCCGGAGCAGGAGGAGTTCCGCTCCGCCGTGAGGGAGTTCGCCGAAGACGTCGTCGCGCCGGTGGCTCCGGGCTACGACGAACGCGAGGAGTTCCCGCTCGACGTCGTTCGCCGGATGGGGGAGATGGGCCTCTTCGGCATCCCGTTCGCGGAGGCGTACGGCGGGCAGGGGGCGGATCTCCAGACGCTCTGCCTCGCCATCGAGGAGCTTGCGCGTGTCGACTCCTCCGTCGCGATCACCCTCGAGGCGGCGGTCGGCCTCGGCGCGGGACCGATCGCGAGGTTCGGCACCGAGGAACAGAAGCAGGAGTGGCTCCCGCGCATGTGTCGCGCCGAGATCCTCGGGTCGTTCGCGCTGACGGAGCCCGGTGGCGGCTCCGATGCCGCCGCGGTGATGACGACCGCCCGGCTCGAGGACGGCGAGTGGGTGATCGACGGGACGAAGGCGTTCATCACCAACTCCGGAACGCCGATCTCGGGCGTCTGCGCGGTCGCCGCGCGCACCGGCGACGAGGAGATCTCCGCGATCCTCGTGCCGAACGGAACGGCGGGCTTCACGGTCGGTCCGTCGTACCGCAAGCTGGGATGGCACGCGAGCGACACGCACGAGCTCTCGTTCTCGCGGTGCCGGGTTCCGGAGGCGCACCTCCACGGCGAGCTCGGCCGCGGCTACGCCCAATTCTTGGAGATCCTCGACGAAGGCCGCGTCGCGATCGCGGCGCTCTCCGTGGGGCTCGCGCAGGCGTGTCTCGACGCGAGTGTCTCCTACGCGATGGAGCGTTCGGCGTTCGGACGCGAGATCGGCTCGTACGAGGCGGTGCAGTTCAAGGTCGCGGACATGAAGGTCGCGGTCGACAACGCTCGTCTCGCCGTTCGGCGCGCCGCGTGGCTCCGTGACTCCGGCCGGCCGTTCAAGGCCGAGGCGGCGATCGCGAAGCTCTCCGCCAGCGAGGCCGCGGTCGACGCCGCGCGGGACGCCGTCCAGATCCACGGCGGCTACGGCTACATCGAGGAGTTGCCGGTCGCCCGCTTCTATCGCGACGCGAAGATCCTGGAGATCGGCGAGGGCACGAGCGAGATCCAGCGCCTCGTGATCGCCCGCGAGCTCGGCCTCCCTGCCTGGGAGCGGTGACGCCGCGAGCTCCGGGCCCGGAGGTGATTGCAACCCGGGTCCGGCGGGAGGACCCTCCCAACTGGCAGATTGACAATCCTCCCGGAGGTTCGATAGGGATAGGCCCCTTCCCCATGGCCGGTTTCCACAAGGTTCGGGTATCACCGCTGTGCCGGAGCGTGCTCGCCGCGCTCGCACTCGTCCTCGCGACGGCCACGCTCGGCAGCGCGAGCGTCCAGTCCACGACGCAGGAGCTTCAGTCCGCGCGGGACAAGCTTCAGTCGCTCCAGCAGCAGGTGGATAGCCAGCGGAGTCAGCTCGACGCCCTTCGCAACGAGGCCGACGTTCTGGCCGGGCAGGTGACGGAGGCCTTCGCCAAGCTCGACGCGATCAAGCAGAAGCTCGTCGAGACGGAGCAGCGCCAACGGCAGGCGCAGAGCCACTACAACGAGATCAGCGCGCGGCTCGACGCCAGGGCGAGGCAGGCCTACGAGAACGGCCCGGCGAGCAGCATCAACGTGCTCCTCGGCGCGACGTCGCTCGCCGATCTCAGCGACCGGTTGGAGTTCATGGGCGCCGTGTCGCAGGACGACGCGGATCTTGCCCGCTCCGCGCAGAACCTTTCGGTGCAGCTGCAGGCGGCGGCGTCCCGGCTGGGAACCCTCCAGCAGCAACAGCAGAAGGTGGCCGACGCCTACCAGGCGAAGTACGACGCGCTCAAGGCGAAGCAAGAGGAGCAGCAGGCCCTCTACGACAAGCTCTCGAGCGAGCGGCAGCAGGCCGAGCAGCTCGTCAGCCACCTCGCGAACGAGCGGCAGGCGGAGCTCAAGGCGCAGGCCGCCGCGATCGCGTCGGCGGCTCAGGCGCCGATCGGTGGAACGGGAACCGGCGGCGGCGGCGGAGGAACCGTCGTCGGCGGCCCGGGGCCGTTCTTCTCCTGTCCGGTTCCGGCAGCGTCCTACTCCGACAGCTTCGGCGCGGCTCGCACCGCGGGGGGATACCACCCCCACGCCGGCAACGACCTGCTCGCGCCGCTGGGATCCCCGATCCATGCGCCGTTCGACGGTGTCGCGACCGAGGACAACAACACGCTCGGTGGCCTCTCCGTGATCGTTCGCGGATCCGCGGGCTACGTCTACAACGCGCACATGTCGCGGATCGGCCAGCTCGGCTCCGTCCGCGCCGGAGACGTGATCGGCTACGTCGGCAACACCGGCGACGCGGCCGGCGGCCCGACGCACGATCACTTCGAGTGGCATCCGAATTCGATCCCGCCGAATCCCTACACGAGCCCGTACGGCTACTCCGTGATCGGAGACGCGATCGATCCCTTCCCGTATCTGAACGAGGTCTGCTAGCTCTTCGGGCTCCCGCGGCGACCCGTGAGAGACTTCCCCGCATGGACGTCTTCGAGGCCGTGCGCACCGTCCTCGCCGTCCGCCAGTACGACTCCCGGCCCGTTCCGCGAGAGACGATCGACCGCATCGTGGAGGCCGGACGGCTCACCGCGAGCTCGATGAACCGCCAGCCCTGGCACTTCGTCGTCGTCACGGAGCGGGAGGGGCTCGAGCGGCTCGCGGAGCTGGTTCGGACCGGCCAGTACGTGCGCGAGGCCGCGTTCGCGATCGCCGTGGGCGCGGAGCGCGACAGCATCTTCGCGGTCTCCGATGCGAGCCGTGCGATCCAGTCGATGATCCTGACCGCCTGGGATGAGGGGGTCGGGTCCAACTGGACCGGCTTCCGCGGGCTGGACGACGCCCGCACTGCGCTCGGGATTTCAGAGGACTACGACGTGGTCGCCGTCCTCCCGTTCGGCTACCCGGCGGAGGAACGCCGCGCCGGCAAGAAGGCGCGCAAGCCCATCGGCGAGGTCGCGAGCAGCGAGCGTTTCGGAACGCCGTACGCGCCCGTCGATCGGTAGGCTTCGCGCCTCATGAACGCCTCCGAGATCCGCACCGTCGGAGTCGTGGGTTCCGGCATCATGGGCTCCGGCATCGCGGAGGTCGCCGCGCGCGCGGGCGCCGACGTCGTGGTCGTCGAGCAGAGCGCCGAGCTCCTGGAACGTGGACGCGGCCGTATCGAGTCCTCCCTCGCCAAGGCCGTCGAGCGCGGCAAGCTCCAGGGGGCGGAGCGCGACGCCGTCCTCGCGCGTGTGCGCGGCGTCACCGATCTCGCGGAGCTCGCCGATGCCGACCTCGTGATCGAGGCCGCGACGGAGGACATCGACGCGAAGCTGGAGGTCTTTCGCCGGCTCGACGAGATCACGCGGCCGGGCGTCGTGCTTGCGTCCAACACGTCCTCGCTTCCGATCGCCTCGCTCGGCGAGGTGACGAAGCGGCCGGACGAGGTCGTCGGCATGCATTTCTTCAATCCCGCGCCGGTGATGGCGCTCGTGGAGCTCATCGCGAGCGATGAGACCTCCGAGGAGACGTTCGCGCTCGCGGAAGCGTTCGCGGAACGTCTCGGAAAGACGACCGTCCGCTCGAAGGATCGCGCCGGGTTCATCGTGAACCGGTTGCTGATCCCGTATCTCAACTCGGCGATCAGGCTCCTCGACGACGACGTCGCGACACGCGAGGACATCGACACGGCGATCGAGCTCGGGCTGCGGCACCCGATGGGACCGCTCCGGCTGATCGACGAGATCGGGCTCGACACCACGATGCACGTCGGAAACATCCTCTACGAGGCCTTCGGTGAGCCGACGGACGCGCCGCCGGAGCTGCTGAAGCGGATGGTGGCGGAGGGGCGACTCGGGCGGAAATCGGGCCGGGGCTTCTACGACTACTGAGGTCTAGCGGGAGCGGCGCCGCCGGGGCAGGCCCGCCCGAAGGCCGGCGAGGTAGCCGCACATCTTCGCGGCGTCGGTGAACGCCATCAGCGCGGGAACCGCGAACGCGGCCGCCGTCTTCTCCGGCACGCCGGGGACGCGGCGGAGCGCGCGGAAGATCGGCCGGTACGCGTATGCGGTGCCGGCGGCTGCCGCAGCGAGCCGCGGCAGTCGCCGCTCCGACAGCAACACGGCGATCGCCCCGCCGTAGACGGCGAACCGCAGCAGGTTGCGGCCCGTGTGCATTCCGGCGATCGCGTCTCCGCGCGCGTAACGGAAATACTGCGTCCACGTCTCGGTGAGCGAGTCGCGAAGGCGCCAGCGAGCGATCGCCTCCGGAACGAGGCGCATGTCGAGGCCGAGCTCCCGCCAACGGTGGTCGACGTACATGTCCTCGCCGATGTCGAGCCAC
>JBJMLP010000163.1:0-6402 GCA_045805245.1 Actinomycetota bacterium
AGTACGGCTGAAGGGGTGGCGCCGACCCGGTCACGACCGGCGCAACCCCGCCGGCCGCGGTTGCGTTCGCTCCGCCCGCCGGGTCAGGCGGGACGGTCCAGAAGTCGGACTTGCCGTAGAACGTGGACGGGTCGGTCACGTGGTAGTTGGCGAACTGGGAAGCCTGCACCTGGAACAGGTTCTCGGGGTAGCGGAAGTGCGCCTGAAGCTCGGGAGAGGCATCCGACTTCGGCGTGAACAGATCAGGGAACGCGCGCATCCACACCTGAATGATGGGGTCGTTCGGGTCCGTCACGTAGTACGTCATCTGGCCCGTGTACGCGTCCACAACGACCTTGACCGGGTTCCGAACGTAGTTCGCGACGCCCGCGAGCCCGAGACCGTTCGTGCTGGTTGCCGCGTCGGCGAGCTGCATCTCCTGGGAGTACGGATAGCCGTTCGTGGTCGTGTAGGCATCCCAGATCCAGACGATGCGGCCACCCACGACGGCCGAGTACGGGTCGTGGTCGAACTGGAGGAACGGCGCGGCCATCGGCACCCGCTCCTGGATCGCACGATTGATCATGATGCGGCTGTCCGGGTGGATCAGGCTCGAGATCAGCAGGTTCACGTCGCGGAAGTGCCAAGCGAACAGCGCGCGCTGGAAGAACCCTCCCATGGGGATCCCGCCGGTGCCTGCATACGGCGGCGCGTTCTGCTGGTTCCCGTTCGCGTCCTGGTAATCGAGCTCCTGCGCGCCCGTGTTCACCACCACGAACGGCACGTCGCTCCGCTCGCCGTAGTACACGCGACGCTGCGTGATCGTCAGGTCACCGGTCGGAGGGATGTTGCTCTCGACGAACAGCGGCTGGCCGTCCGCGGTTGCGCCGTTCACCTGTGATGCGACCTCACCGAAGCCGTGCGTGTAGACGAGATGCCGGTTCTGCCACGTACCGCCCCCACCGGGGATCCCGTCTTGCGAGATCTCCCGCGCGGAGACCATCGTCATCCGCTCCTGGTTCTGGATCGGGTAGCGGTCGACGTCCACGTCGGAGAACTCGTAGAACTGCTTGATCCGCTGCAACTGTTCGTAGACGCCCTTCAACAGGGTGGGATCCCACAGACGGATGTTGTCCACGGTCGTCTGGTTCTTCGCGACGTCCGAGGACGTCAGATCGGTGCTGACGGGGCTCTGCGTCGCCTCGATGCTGCTGAGTCCGTACGCCAATCGCGTGAAGCGGATGTTATCGGCGATGTAGGGCTTCTCCTGTTGGAACTCCTGCGGGTCGACCTTGAACTTCTGGATCGCCGTCGGGAAGATGCCGCCGACGACGATCGAAGCGAGCGCCAAGAGGCCGACGCCGAGCACCGGAAGCGCCCACCCGCGGAACCGGATGTTGACGAGGAACAGGATCGCGCACGCGATCGCGATGAACACCAGCAGCTTGAGTGCCGGAAGCTGCGCGTGAACATCCGTGTAGGAGGCCCCCTGCACGACCCCGCGCGCGGAGGTGAGGAGGTCGAACTTCCCGAGCTGATAGCCCCACGCCTTCGTGAGGACGATCAGCCCGAGCAGCACGGAGAGATGCGCCTTCACCTGCGGCGTGACCTTCTCTCCCGGCGACTGCGGCCGGATCCCGCCCCAGAGGTAATGCCCAAGCCCGACCAGGAACGTCACGCCGACGAGCGAGGAGAACAGCCAGCCCTGCACGAACTCCAGCCAGGGGAGGTCGAAGACGTAGAAGGCGGGGTCGCGGTGGAAGATCGGTTCCGTCGTGTGGAAGGAAACTCCGGACGAGTTCCTCCACAGCAGGAACACGCGCCACTGCGAGCCGACGCCGATCCCCACGAGAAGGGCGATCACGAGCGCGAAGACCGGGAGCAACCACCGCGTGTACGGCTCGAACGCGGCGCGGTAGCGGTCGATCATCTCCTGGTCGGGCGATGCGAGCCCGAAACGCGGTGTCGAGCGCCGGACGATCAGCAGGTTCACGTAGAGGAGAACGAAGAAGAACGCCCCGAACGCGACGCCGAGCGCGACCTTCGTGCGCAGGATCGTCCAGAACACCGACGAGAGATGGACCTCGCGGAACCACAGGAGATCGACGAAGAAGCCGGACAGGACCGACAGGAGGATGAGGATGAAGACGACGGCCGCCAGCACGATGAGCGGCCAACGCCGTCGGCTCCTCCCGGGAACCAGTCGCACAGACACGCTCTCCTCGACCTCCGCTCAGTGCGCTGACGACGAAAAACGCCCCACGGACGCGAGCGGCGCGCCCGGAAGGGCGAGGTTCAGCAGGAGCACCGTATCACCCGTCGCCCTTCAGGTAGTCCACGGCATCCTGGAGGCTCGACACCGGCACGAGCTTGAGATCCGACCCGGCCGACCGGGCCTCCGCGAGGTTGTCTTCCGGGACGAGGAACACGTCGGCGCCCGCACGCTCGGCGGCGACGAGCTTCTCCGTGACGCCGCCGATCGGAAAGACCTTGCCCGTGCGATCGATCGCCCCCGTTCCCGCGACCGTTCTGCCGCCGGTCAGGTCGGCGGGCGTCAACAGGTCGTAGAAGCCGAGCGCCCACATCAGCCCGGCCGACGGCCCGGCGATGTTTCCGCTCTGGATCGTCACGTCGAAGGGGAAGTTCGGAAGGGTCGAGACGCCGACCAGCGGACGGTCCTGAGGACCGCAACGCTCGCGGCTCGCCGTCACCGTCTCGGAGCTTCCGCCGGCCGTGACGGAGAAGCGGATCGGCCGGCCGACGGGCACGCCGTCGAGCGCGTTCGTCACCCCGCGCCGACCGTCCACGGGTTTGCCGTCGATCGCGGTGATGAGGTCGCCGGCGAAGAGCTTCCCCTCGGCGGGACAGCCGGGGACGACGCCTTCGACGAGGACCCCGTCGCCGTGGTTCTTCGGATAGTCGTCCAGGTCCTTCAACACCGCCGCGACGGCATCGAGCTTGCTCTGGTCCATCTGCGAGACGGAACGCTGTTGCTCCTGGGCCTGCGTTTCTCCGGGGAACAGGAGGTCGCTTTCGGGGACGACGGCGCGGTTCGGATCCAGCCACGCGCCGAGGACGCCCAGGGCGGTCAGCCGCTGCACGCTCTCCAGCACGGACGTCAGGACGAAGTGGCCCTGCGAGTCGTAGCGCTGGTGCCCGGTGAACTGGATCAGCGGCGCGACCTCTCGGGCCGGACCGGGCGCCTCGGAGTAGTACGGGAGCGTGACGTAGCTCCCGACGATCACGACCACGGAGAGCAGCGTCAGGAAGACGATCAGTCGCTTGGACATGGCGGGCGTCCATCGTACGGCGGACCCGGCAGCGGCTCTGGAGTTCCAGGCGGAACGCGCGTACTCTGGATGCCCCCCTGAGGAGGGACGCATGACGACGCCATTGGTGTTGCTGGGTCTCGCGATCCTTGCCGGCGCGGTGGTGTGGGTGCTCTCGGTGCGCCACAGCCCGCAGCGCGGCTCCTCCTCGTGGGAGCCCCGCGCGAGGGAGCCCTCCCGGACAGCGCCGCCTGCACGCGCCGACGCGCCCGCGATGACTTCGAGTGGGGCGGGAACGACCTCACCGTCCTTCGATCTCGCCGACGAAGAGGACCTCGAACCCGGGTTCTCCGCCCGCTCCCGCGCTGCCGACAGCTTCGCGTACGTGCCCCTCGGCGTCTCCGACGGCTTGAGCGCGAAGACCCGCTTGATCGGCATCGCCGGACTGATCGCCCTCATCGTGCTGACGAGCGCGGCCGTCGCCCTCGCCCTGTGGCTGCTCGGCCACGCGCTCGGCCTGCAGCTGTCGCACTTCGCGAACGGCTGAGCCCTCAGCGGCGCCGAACGAGCTGGAAGGACGAGCGGTAGTCGGCGAGGTGCTCGAGCATGCTTCCCGCGCCGAGCACGACGGTCTCGATCGGCCGCTCCGTCAGGTGCACCGGCACCTCGCACTCCTGTGAAAGGAGCATGTCCATCCCCTGGAGAAGCCCCCCTCCGCCGGTGAGGAACATCCCCGTCTCCAGGACGTCGTGCGTGAGCTCGGGCGGCGACTCCGCGAGACAGGTCCTCGCCGCATCGGCGATCGCGCGAACGACGTCGGACATCGCCTGGCGGATCTCCTCCTCGGTGACCTCCACCTCGACCGGAGCGCCCGTGGCGAGCTCCCGGCCACGGCATCGCGCGGCCTCGTAGCGCGAGACGGGGTAGGCCGACCCGATCGCGATCTTGAGCTGCTCCGCCGCGGTCTCTCCGATCGCCACGCCGTACTCCTTGCGCACGTGGTTCTGGATCGCCTTGTCGAGGTCGAAGCCTCCGAGGGCGACCGACCGTCCGCTCACGACTCCGCCCATCGAGACGACCGCCATCTCGGAATTGCCTCCCCCGATGTCCACGACGAGGTTTCCGATCGGCTCGTGGATCGGAAGTCCCGCGCCGATGGCTGCGGCGAGCGGCTCCTCCACGAGGACGACGCCACGCGCGCCGGCCGCCGTCGCGGCCTCCTCCACCGCGCGGCGCTCCACCTCCGTCGAGGAGGAGGGAACGCACACCAAGACCTTCGGCTTCGGGAAGCGAGGGATCCCGACGCGTCGGAGCACGACGCGGATCATCCGCTGCGTCACCTCGAAGTCGTTGATCACGCCGTGGCGGAGCGGCCGGACCGCGACGATGTTCCCGGAGGCGCCGCCGATCATCTGCCATGCCTCCGCGCCGAGCGCCTCGACGCTTCCGGTTCGCGCGTTGACGGCCACGACGGTCGGTTCGTTCAGAACGATGCCGTCGCCCTGCTTGTAGACGAGGGTGTTCGCGGTGCCGAGATCGATCGCGATGTCGCGGCCCACGTTCAGCTCCCTCGAACCCAGTGCGCGTCGCCCGTCGTGAGGCGCTCCTGTTTCCAGATCGGCACGTCGGACTTGATCCGCTCGATGCCGTGACGACACGCTTCGAACGCATCGGCCCGGTGAGGCGTCGAGCACGCGACGATCACGGAGATCTCCCCGACGTCGAGGTCGCCGGTCCGATGATGGAGCGCCGCCCGGCAGACGGGCCACCGCTGGAAGAGCTCCTCCGCGATCTCGCGGAGCCGGGTCTCCGCGAGCTCCTCGTAGGACTCGTAACGGAGGCCCGTCACGTCGCCGGCGTCCGAGTGCTCCCGCACCGTGCCGACGAAGACGCACGTCCCTCCCGCCGCGGCATCGCTCACGAGCTCCAGCGCCCTCGCCGGATCGAGCGGATCGGAGGTCAGCACGATGGAGACGGGGTCGGCCACGGCGCCATTCTAGGAAGCCGCCTGATCGGAGGACGGGTCGTGCGCGATACGCTCGCATGATGCAGCGGCAACTCCCGAAGGGGTACCTCGCGCGCCCGGCGACGCTCGACGACCTCGACGGCGTCGTCGAGCTGATGGAGAGCCTCGATCGGTCCTTCGGCTTCGATCCGGACCCCGTCCGGGAGGAGATCTCCTGGCTCTGGAACCTCCCGTCGACCGACCTGGGAGCCGACACGCGGCTCGTCGTTCGGAAGGACGAGGTCGTCGGCTACGCGGAAGCGATCCGCGTCCACCCCGAGCACGAGGGTCCGTTCGGCGTCTACGGCCGCGTGCACCCCAAGCATCGCGGCCTCGGCATCGGCACCTGGCTCGCGGCCTGGATGGAGGAACGGGCGCGCGACCGAGCGTCGAACGGCATCCGAACCTTCGTCATCGATCGGGATGAAGCGGGAAGGTCCCTCCTCGAATCCCGCGGATACGTCGAGGTGCGCTCCTTCTTCACGATGTGCCGTCCGCTCGCGGAGCGTGAGGAGGAAGGTCTTCCAACGCCGGGCCTGACGGTGCGGCCGTTCCGAGACGTCGAGGAGGATCGGGTGCTGCACGACCTCTTCGAGGGCTCCTTCGCGGATCACTGGGAACACGAGCCGACACCGTTCGAGGGGTGGAACGAGGCGCTGAGATCCGGAGACGACTGGGATCCGTCGCTCGTCTGGATCGCCGAGGCGGAAGGAACGCCCGCCGGTTTCCTCGTCGGGTTCCTGTTCGAGAGGTGCGGCTTCGTCGGCATCCTCGGAGTGCTACGGGAGTTCCGCGGGCGTGGCATCGCCACGGCGCTGCTCCGTCGCTCGTTCAAGGACTTCGCGCGGCGCGGTCGTTCGGAGGTCCGGCTCACGGTCGACGCGCAGAACACGACGGGCGCCGTCGGCCTGTACGAGCGCGTCGGCATGCACGTGTGCCGTCGCTACGACGCGTTCGATCTCGGAACCGAGGAGGCGACGAAGATCGCCGCCGGCTCCACCGCCTAGGCACGCGGGAACGCCGAGATTCCGCGCGCGGCTAGGATGACTCGATGGCCTTTGGACCGTTCCTCGATCCCGAGATGTCCGGCGACCAGTTCGCCGACGCACCGCTTCTGCGTGAGATCCAAAGGGTGCTCGCCGCATCGAG
>JBJMLP010000164.1:0-7066 GCA_045805245.1 Actinomycetota bacterium
CCGGCCGCGTACGCGATCCCTCCGGCGGCGATGCCGATCACCGCGGCGATCAGGAGCCAGACGTCGGGGTCGCGTTTGGTGTGGACGATCGCCTGTGCCATCTCGGTCCTCTGGAGTGCCGCCTCGCTCGACCCTACCCGCGGCGGAGCTCGGCCCGCAGGTGCGGTGAGAGGGGAACCTGCTCCATCTTCATCTTGAGGGTGTAGGCCATCGAGTCGCCCTCGACCTCGAGATGACGCCGCAGGCCGGTCACGCGGTCACCCGACGGGGTATGCGCCATGGTGACGGAGGCGAGGTCGAGGACGCGCGGTCCACCCTCGGCGGAGACCGTTCCCGTGGAGACCTCCACGATGCCGAGCGGATGAGCGAGCACGAGCTCCACCGCTCCGCCCTCACCGCCGCGGAGGAAGCCGCGCTCGAAATGGAGCGGTGAGCGGTCGGCGAGCGACCAGCTCTTCTGCTCGTACGCGAGGAACGGATCCCCGACGTGCGTGAACGTCATCTCCTCCCCGTAGCGGAACGGATCGACGGTCGGATACCGGCCCTCGCCCGTTCCGCGCCACGTTCCGAGCAGGAAGGAGAGCGCGGCGACGTCTGGATGGAGCGCGGGATCCTTCGGGAGCTCCATCGCGCGAAGCTAGCACGCGGGCACGCGCGCGTGAGATCGACTCCCCCGTTCTCCCGACATATCGGAGTCGGTGCGGTATCCTGCCCGGGCTCCGACACCCCGCGACGCCGGGAGGGAGCCGGCGTACCCAGGAGGTCGCGTGGCGCGAGCAACCCATCGGAAGAACGGACGATCGTCGTTCGTCGTCGTCCTCGTGCTGCTGATCGTCGTGGCGGCCGGCGGAGTCGCGTTCTTCTTGCTCCGCAACGACACGGCCAGCAACGCGCAGGAGCACACGGCGGGAACGCCGACGATCGCGGTTCCCTCGAGCGTGGCCGCCGCGACCATCAACTTCCATCTCAAGCAGGTGACCCCGACCACGATCGGCACCCCGGCCTCCAAGGCGGACGAGTCTTCACAGAAGGCCGCGAACGACGTGACGGACTCGCTGGCTCAGTTCTACGAGCAGGCGTTCCTCACGAAGGACAACTGGGATCAGGCCGACTACAGCGCGGCGTGGGCGTCGGTCGTCGAGGAATCGCGCGCCGCGGCACAGCACGACGAGAATCTCCTCACGCTCGGAAAGGACGCTCCGAACACCTACTCCTCCGTCGCCTTCGATAACGGAGACGTGAGCGTGCAGGTGCTCCTGGACGACAACGCGCAGCCGAAGTCAGCGATCGCGTCGGTCCACTTCAACGCCGAGGCGAAGCAGAAAGACGGCGGCACGACGGCCGTTCGAAGCGTCGGGCGGTACTTCCTCCGGCCCGAGGGCGGCAGATGGATGATCTACGGCTACCAGATCCGACGGAAGGACAAGCAACAGTGAGACGCAAGTGGTGGATGATCGCGCTCGCCGCTCTGACGGCGTGGACGGTCGGCGGAGCGCTCGGCACGACCCCTCCTCGGCCCCAGCCGGCGCGGGCGGACACGCCGGTCACGATCGGCGCGGCGTCCGACCGCACGGAGTACTTCCCGGCGATGACCGGCTCGAAGCCGATCTTCGTCCTGGCGCTCGGGAGCGACTCCCGGTCCAACGAGCCCGACAAGGTCGCGCACGGGCACTCCGACGTGATGCAGCTGATCGGCATCAACCCCGAGCAGCACAAGGCGACGATCCTCGGCTTCCACCGGGACACGTGGGTCCACATCCCCGGCCACGACACGACGCGCCTGAACACCGCGATGATCGAGGGCGGGCCCCAGCTCACGGTGAAGACCTTCGAGAGCGTGACCCACATCCCGATCGACTACTACATCCTGACCTCGTTCAAGGGCTGGACCGACATGGTCAACCAGATCGGCGGGCTCTTCGTCGACATCCCGTATCCGGAGCACGACGCCTACTCCAAGGCGTTCTTCAAGCCCGGTTACCAGCGCCTGAACGGGCACCACGCCCTCGCCTTCGCGCGTGACCGTCACGACACGCCCGACGGCGTCTACAGCCGGACCCTGAACCAGTCGCGGGAGCTCCAGGCGGCCCAGGTCGGCTTTCAGCAGCAGTTCGAGAAGGATCCGGTCGCCCTGTTCAAGTGGATCGCCGCCGGCCTGCCGGACGTGCAGACGGACCTGCCGTTCTCCACGCTGATGAGCCTGGCGTTGACGGCGCTCTCGATCCCGCCGAAGAACGTCAACCGCGTCCTCGTTCCGGCCCACAGCGGGATGGAAGGCACCGCCTCAGTCGCCTTCCTCACGCAGCCGAAGGCGGATCAGACGTTCGCGGACTTCCGCAAGGACGGCCTGCTGAACTACTCCACACCCGGATGAGCCGCCGCAGGAGCCCCTCGTTGCGCCGTCTCGCGCTGTTCGCCCTGCCCGCGCTCCTGCTGAGCTCCCTGCTCGCAGCGTCAGGCCCGGCTGCCGGAGCGGGAGCCGGCAGCGGAATCACGAACCGCCCGAGCGACCGTCCGAACTTCGTCGTGATCATGACCGACGACCAGCGGATGGAGACGCTCGCGAAGATGCCGCAGACCGAGAAACTCCTCGCCGCGAAGGGCACGACCTTCAACAACAGCTTCGTGGTGAACCCCGAGTGCTGCCCGAGCCGGGCAGCGACGCTCACCGGCGACTACTCGCACAACAACGGCGTGTATCGGGACCAACCGCCGCACGGCGGCGTGGCCTCCTTCGTGAAGCATCACGACGAGCGCTCCACGATCGCGACGTGGCTCGACGGCGCCGGCTACACGACCGCGCTGATGGGCAAGTACCTGAACGGGTACAAGGGAACGCGGATCCCCCAGGGATGGGACAGCTGGACGGCGTTCAACGTGCCGCACTCCGGGACGGGGCACTACTTCAACTACACGCTCAACATCGACGGAGATCTCAAGAACTACGGACAGCGCCCCAAGGATTACTCCACCGACGTGCTCGCGCGGAAGGCGTCGTCGTTCATCGGCAACACCGACAATCCCCTCTTCCTGTACTGGGCACCGAGCGCCCCACACAAGCCCGCCGTTCCGGCGCCGAAGTACAAGCACGCCTTCTCCCACCTGCCGAAATGGCGGCCCGAGAGCTTCAACGAGAAGGGCATCAAGGACAAGCCGAAGTGGGCTCAGGTTCCGCGGCTCACGAAGGCGGAGATCCACAAGGACGTCGACGGAACGCGGCTCCAGCAGTATCGGACGCTCCTCTCCGTCGACGATGCCGTCGGCCACATCGTCGGCGCGCTCCGCCAGGCCGGAACGCTCGACAACACGATGATCATCTTCACGTCCGACAACGGGTTCCTCTGGGGCGAGCATCGCTCCACCGGCAAGCAGACGCCGTGGGAGGAGAGCATCCGCGTTCCGTTCATCCTTCGCTTCGATCCCGTGACCGCCAACACGGCGACCACGGACGACAATCTCATCGCCAACATCGACATCGCCCCCACGATCGCGGCCGCAGCGGGGGTCAACACCCCTCGCGTCGACGGCTCCAACATCCTCGATCTGTACAACGGCGGAACCTGGAGGACGCAGTTCCTGATCGAACATATGGAGGGGAAGTACTCCCCCGCCCCGACGTACTGCGCTCTGCGGAACCAGACGGAGATGTATGCCGTCTACAAGACGGGCGATCGGGAGCTCTACGACCTCACGAGCGACCCGCTCGAGCTCCACAACCTCGCGAAGGATCCCGCCTACGACCAGGAGATCAACGGGCATGGCGGGCTGAACGACCAGCTCAGGGACCTCTGTCAGCCGCCGCCGCCGAACTGGCGAGGTCCGTAGCGGATCGGCCGAACTAGCCCGCCGGCGGGTCGGTCACCACTCTGAAGAGCCGCCAGCGATCCGGTACGCCCTTCAGCTCACGCTCTCCGACATCCTCGAACGCGAGCCCCGAGCCCGCGGTGAGATCCTTCACCGTCTGCGAGACCAGGACCTCGGAGGCGGCGGCGAGCGCGCCGATGCGCGCCCCGATCACGACGCCGAGCCCGCCGACCTTTCGGTCGATCGTCCGAACCTCTCCCGTGTGGACGCCGACACGGATCTCCAGTCCGAGCGAACGGACCGCAGAGACGGCCTGCTGCGCGAAGCGGACGCCGCGGGCGGGTCCGTCGAAGGTGCAGAAGAAACCGTCTCCGGCCGTGTCGATCTCCTGGCCGTGATACCGGGCAAGCATCCCGCGCACCGCGGCGTGGTGCCGTTCGAGGAGCTGCGTCCAATCGCGGTCTCCCAGAAGCGATGCCGTCTCCGTCGATCCGACGATGTCGGTGAAGACGACCGTCGCCAACACCCGGTCGAGGATCGCCTCCTCGTCCTGCACGCTCTTCACGAAGCGCTCGATCTCGGCCGTGACGGCTTCCACATCACCGAGGAAGACGATGTGCTCGTTGCCGGGAAGCTCGACGTAGCTCGACGCCGGGATGTGCTCCGCGAGGTAGCGGTTCTCGTCCGGAGCATCCTCCTCTCGATGGACAACGAGGGTAGGAACGTGAACCGACGCCAAAGCGTTCCGGACGTCGGTCTGCCAGTACATCTCCTCGTACACTGCCGCAGCGCCCGGGCTCATCGATCGCCGCATCTGCGTGAGGAACCAGCGCATGAGCGCTTCGTCGGAACCAAGCTCCGGCATGGCCCGACGCAGGTACTCCTCCGTCCCCCACTCCTCCTCGATCAGCGCGACCTCGGCCTCGTGCTCTTCACGCGTCTGACCCCAGGGATAGTCCGGTGCCCACGCGGCGCTCGCGTGCGAGCTGTGGATCACGAGGGCGATCGTTCGATCCGGATGCATCGCCGCGAACAGGATCGCCATCGGGCCCCCTTCCGACGCTCCCGCGATGACGGCACGCTCCGATCCGACGGCATCCATCACCGCTCTCGCGTCATCCATCCGGGTCTCGAGGTCCGCAGGACGGTCCGCCGGAACGGGATCCGACATCCCCACACCTCGCCGATCGAACAGGATCAACCGGGAGAAGGACGCGAGGCGCAGCAAGAAGCGTTCGTAGCGCGGTTCCTCCCAGACCCCTTCAAGGTGGGAGATCCATGGAGTGATGTAGACGAGGTCGACCGGTCCCTCTCCGAGGACCTGATAGGCGATGTGCGTGCCGTCGCCGCTCCTCGCGTATCGGGTCTCGCTGGGATCCATGCGGGCATCCTCGCGCCTGGCGAGTGCCGCGAGCAACTGTGCCGCTTTAGCGCTTGCCCCAGTCCGGCTTGACGTCGTAGGTCTTCGCCGAGCCGACGACCTTCTGGAGGTTTCCTCCCTGGGCGCCGATCGTGAAGATGTCGCCGCCGCGCGCGCCGCCGCGGATCCCGACGAAGGCGATCCGCTTGCCGTCCGGTGACCAGGTCGGGTCCTGGTCGTCGCCCGCGCCGTGCGTGAGCTTGCGGCCCTTTCCGCCACGGTGCGCGGGAACGACGAACAGCTTCGAGTTCGCCTCCCGGAGGGCGGAGAAGCAGATCTTCTTCCCGGAGGGCGACCACGTCGGCTCCTTGTCGACGCCGTCGTTGCTCGTGATGCGCTTCACGTCGTGACCGGTCGGAGACATGGTGTAGATGTCGCCGTGTCCCGTCTTCGTGCTCTGGAACGCGATCTTGGTGCCGCCGGGGTTCCACGCGGGCTCAAGCTCGTCGGACTTGTCGTGCGTAATGCGGTGCTTGTGCGAGCCGTCGCCGTTCATGACCCAGATGTCGTAGTTGCCGCTGTGCTCGCTCGCGTAGGCGATCTTCCCCTTGCGGCTGTACGACGGGTCGATGTCCTGGCCGTGATTGTTGGTGAGCCGCCTCGCGGCGCTGCCGTTCGCGTTGATCGCGTAGATGTCGAAGTTCCCGTTGTTGCAGCACTGCGCGTACGCGATCCGGCTCCCGCTCGGCGACCACACCGGCCCGAGCTGGAGGAACGGATCGTTCGTCACTCGATGGACGTCGTGACCGTTTGGGAGCACCGTGTAGAGGTCGAAGAAATGCGATCGGTCGCTCGCGAACACGATCTTGCCGTTGTGACCCGGGAACGTCGCCACGGCGGACTGGGCGAGGAGCGGCAGGAACGCGGTCGCGAGCGCGAGCAACGCTGCGACGGCGATCGCGCGACGGGGAGACGCTCCAGGGAAGCTCATCGGAAGTGACCGACCCTACTGAGGCCCGCGCGGCTCCGTCAACGCTGCCGCAAATGACGCGGGAATTCCCCGGGGCGTGCCTGGAATCCTTTGCCGTTCATGTCCATCGGCGCTAGCCTCTCCCGTCTATGGCCGGGTCCGTTCCACGCTTCCCCATCCTTCGGCACGGGGTCTACGCGCTCGTCGCGCTCACCACCTGGGTCGCTGGGTCGGCGCTCGGGGCGATCCCACCGGCTGCGTCACACGCCGCTCCGGCGTATCCGCAGATGATCCTTCGCGCGGCGCATCCGAACGCGCCGGTCGGCGGCAGCGGACCGATCTTCATCCTCGCGCTCGGCAGCGATTCCCGTCCGGGGACGCCGATCACGCGCGGGCACTCCGACGTCATCCAGCTGATCGGCGTGAACCAGCAGCAGAAGAAGGCCTCCGTCCTCGGCTTCAACCGGGACTACGAGGTGCCGATCCCTGGCATCGGCTTCGCCAAGATCAACGAGGCGATGTCCTCGGGCGGCCCCGACCTCACGGTCCAGACCGTGGAAGCGCTCAGCGGCATCAAGATCGACTACGTGCTCATCACGTCGTTCGACGGCGTGAAGAAGATGATCGACGAGATCGGAGGCCTGCTGGTCGACGTGCCCTACCCGATCTACGACCCGCACTCCGGCGCCGCGATCGACCCGGGCTTCCAGCACCTCGACGGAACGCAGGCCCTCGCGATGGCGCGCGCGCGGCACAACGTTCCCGGCTCGGTCTTCGGCCGGACCAAGAACCAGCAGCGGATCCTGCTCGCGACGCTGACGCAGCTCCGCGAGCAGCACTCCCAGGACTCGACCGTCCTGAGCGTCTACCTGAACGCCCTGATGGACGGCACCGTCACCGACGTGTCGCAGTCCGACATCCAATCGCTCGCC
>JBJMLP010000165.1:0-11871 GCA_045805245.1 Actinomycetota bacterium
AATCTGGAGGCACCGGTCAGCCTTCCGGGACCGGCGACGCGGCGCTGACCTGAGATCCGGGGGTCGAGCGTGACCCGCGATCCCTGACCGATCGCTGAACCTTCATCGCGTTTCGGCACTCCTCGCTACACTGCTCGGCCGTGGTTCTCCCCTGGAAACGACTCCTGCTTTGCGTTGCCGTGCTCGCGTCGGCGACCTGCACGAGCTCTCCGAACATCCGGGCCGGTCTCGCGTCGGATGCGCCGAAGGGCCTCGACAAGATCGACCACATCATCATGATCGTGATGGAGAATCGCTCCTTCGATCACTACTTCGGGACGTTCCCCGGCGCGGACGGCATCCCGATGAAGAACGGCGTTCCGACCGTGTGCGATCCGAACCCGCTCCAGCACGAGTGCCAGACGCCGTATCACGATTCCTATCTCGTGAACGACGGCGGTCCGCATACGTACGCGGACGCCCTCCGCGACGTGGACGGCGGAAAGATGGACGGCTTCGTCCGAAGCAACACGCGACGGCAGACGGCGTTCTGCACGCAGCACTGGAGCTCCCCGAGCTGTGCCGACCGGGTCGGCCCGGAAGGACAGCCCGGGCTCATGAGCTATCACGACGCGCGAGAGATCCCGAACTACTGGGCCTACGCGGAGCATTTCGTCCTCCAGGACCACATGTTCGAGTCCGCGGAGTCGTGGACGCTTCCGTCGCACATGGCGCTGGTCTCCGCGTGGTCGGCCACGTGCGCCGACGCCTACGACCCGATGAGCTGCCACACCGACCTGGTGCTCGACCGCACCCTCGCGCAGCAGCGCGGCGGCCAGCATCCGGCCTACGCCTGGACGGACATCACGTGGCTGCTGCACGAGGCCGGCGTCTCGTGGAAGTACTACGTCGCGCCGGGAACGTGCATCACGTCGCCGTGCACGACGACGAAGCAGGGAACGACACCCGCCCAGAACGTGCTCCCGGGATTCACGGACGTTCACCAGACCGACCAGCTCGGGAACATCACCTTCTATCCGAACTACTACCGCGCGGCGCAGACCGGGAATCTGCCCTCGGTGTCGTGGATCATGCCCGGCCGCGGATTCAGCGAGCACCCTCCGCAGTCGATCGCGCCGGGACAGGCGTTCGTGACGAGGCTCGTGAACGCGGCGATGCAGGGGCCGGATTGGAACTCCACCGCGATCTTCCTCGCCTGGGACGACTGGGGCGGGTTCTACGACCACGTTCCGCCGTTGAAGGTGGACCCCTGGGGTTACGGCCTTCGCGTTCCCGGCATCCTCATCAGCCCGTGGGCGAAGCAGGGGACCGTCGACCACCAGGACCTCTCCTTCGACGCCTACCTGAAGCTGATCGAGGATCGGTTCCTGACGGGGAATCGGCTCGATCCGAAGACCGACGGGCGTCCCGACTCCCGCCCGAGCGTGCGGGAGAATGTTCCGCAGCTCGGCGACCTCGCGAACGAGTTCGACTTCAGCCAGAAACCGCTCCCTCGACTGATCCTGAAGCCGTATCCTTCGCCCGGTCCGCCGTCGCCCCTGGAAGGTTCGTCGACCGGCGGCTCGGCGGGAACCCCGTCGCCGGAGGCCGGCTCGGCGTCGCCGACGCCGAGCGGCTAGAGGAGGGAAACCTGAGAGCTCGACGCCGCCCGCAGGTCGTCCTCGCGGTCATCGCGGCCGGCCTCGCGCTCGCCGCGGCCTGTACCAGCAACGGCGGGTCGGGCTCTCCGAGCGCGTCCGCGAGCGCCGGAGGGTCGGTGTCTCCGGCGAGCTCCTCCGGTTCCTCCGCGAGTCCCTCCGGCTCTGCGAACGCGGACGCGAAGGGCATCGACAAGCTCGACCACCTGATCTTCATCGTGCAGGAGAACCGCTCGTTCGATAACTACTTCGGCACGTTTCCCGGAGCCGACGGGATCCCGGCGAGGCACGGGAAGTTCACCGTCTGCGTCCCGGACCCGGTGCTCGGCAAGTGCGACACGCCCTGGCACAACGGCGCATTCAAGGGAGACGGAGGCCCGCACGCGCAGCCGGATGCGATCCAAGACATCGACGGCGGAAAGATGGACGGGTTCGTCGAGAGCGTCATCGATTCCCCGAACGTCTGCGCGAACGACCGCTTCGGGTCCGGATGTCCCGCCTCCTACGTCGGACCGCAGGGGCAGGTCGGAGCGATGGGCTATCACGACGCCCGAGAGATCCCCAATTACTGGGCCTACGCGAAGAACTTCGTCCTCCAGGACCACATGTTCGCGGCCGCCGACTCCTGGACGCTGCCCGCGCACCTCTATCTCGTCTCCGCGTGGGCCGCGACCTGCCCCGACGTGCAGGATCCCATGAGCTGTTACTCCGACGTCACGCTCGGCGACACGCTCAAGGTCCAACGAGGCGGACCCCAGAAAGCGATCTATGCGTGGACCGACATCACGTACCTGCTCAACAAGGACAACGTGAGCTGGCAGTACTTCGTCGGTAAGGGCACCTGCATCGACGCGTGCAAGAACTACACGAAGGCGCCGCACGGCACCGTTCCCGCGCAGAACCCGCTGCCGGGGTTCGTCGACGTGCACGAGGACGATCAGGTGCAGAACGTGATGGAGTACCCGCGATACTTCACCGAAGCCGCGAGCGGATCCCTTCCCTCCGTGACGTGGGTCATCCCGGGTCGCGGATACAGCGAGCATCCCGGCCAGGGGGCATCTCTCGCGCCGGGGCAGGCATGGGTCACGCGGGTCGTGAACGCGGCGATGCAGGGGCCCGATTGGAACTCCACGGCGATCTTCATCACGTGGGACGATTGGGGAGGCTTCTACGATCACGTCGAGCCTCCCTCGGTCAACACCGACGGCTACGGGATCCGCATTCCGGGCCTCGTCGTCAGCCCGTACGCCAAGCAGGGATACGTCGATCATCAGACCCTGTCCCACGATGCCTACCTGAAGTTCATCGAGGACCGATTCCTCCACGGTCAGCGGCTGGATCCGAAGACCGACGGCCGGCCCGATTCGCGGCCGAGCGTCCGCGAGAACCTCAAGATCCTGGGCGATCTCCGGAAGGACTTCGACTTCCATCAGGCGCCTCGGCCGCCGATGATCCTCGACGAGAACCCTCCGCCCGGGCCGGCCTCGAAGCCCCGCGGCTGACCCTTCTTCGACGCCGCGGAACGATCGATGCCTGGGTAAGGTGGCCCGGATGAGACGCCGGGCGCTTGCCGGACGAGCCTCCGTCCTCCTCTCGGCGCTCGCTGCCCTGGTCCTCTCCGGCTGCTCGAGCTTCGGCGCTCCGGCCGGTGGAACGACCGAGGGGCAGGACATCGACCGCCTCTGGAAGCTCTTCTTCGTCGCGGGGCTGGTCGTCGGGGGCATCGTGATCGCGCTCATCCTTTGGTGCGTCCTCCGGTACCGGCGCCGGAGGGGAGACAAGGAGGAGCTCCCAGAGCAGCGCGGCGCGAACGTTCCGGTCGAGGTCGTCTACACCGTGCTTCCGATCCTCACGGTCTTCGCGCTGTTCGCGTTCACCTACGCGAGCGACCATCGCGTCGAGGACCTCACACCGCATCCGGCGGTGACGGTCCACGTGACGGGGTTCCAGTGGCAGTGGCGCTTCGACTACGTCGGACAGGACGTGAGCGTCCTCGGAGCGCCGGGCTCCGAGCCTCAGCTGGTCCTCCCGGAGAACGAGACGACCCGCGTCGTGCTCACCTCCAACGACGTGATCCACTCCTTCTACGTTCCGGGGTTCCTGTTCAAGCGCGACGCGATCCCCGGCCGCGTGACGCAGTTCGATCTCCGTCCCGATCGCGTCGGCGTCTACCGGGGAGAGTGCGCGGAGTTCTGTGGTCTGGACCACGCCTACATGAACTTCACCGTCCGCGTCGTGCCGGCGGCGCAGTTCCAAAGCTGGATCTCCTCGCAGTCGAACGCCGCGTCTCCGGCCTCCTGATGAACGCCTGATGGACGCCTCCGCCACGAAGGCTCGCGCCGCGCCGGCGGTCTCGTGGTTCACGACGACCGACCACAAGCGGATCGGCCTCCTCTACATCGTGACCACGTTCGTCTTCTTCCTGATCGGAGGGCTCCTCGCCCTCACGATGCGGGCCGAGCTCGCGTCGCCCGGCCGGCAGTTCTTGAGCCAGGGTGGCTACTCGGAGCTGTTCACGATCCACGGCACCACGATGATCTTCCTGTTCGTCGCACCGTTCGGGTTCGGGCTCGCGAACTATCTGATCCCCCTCCAGATCGGCGCGCCGGACATGGCGTTTCCGCGCCTGAACGCCCTGTCGTACTGGCTGTTCCTCGCCGGCGGCCTCGTGATCTTCTCCGGCTTCCTGTCGAACAACGGCGCCGCGAACGCCGGATGGACGGCTTACGCGCCGCTCTCGGAGGCGAGCAGAACGCCGGGCGCGGGGATGGACCTCTGGCTCGCAGGACTCCTGTTGACGAGCGCCTCGGGGATCATGGGCGCGGTCAACTTCCTGACGACGATCCTGCTGTACCGCGCGCCCGGCATGACGATGTGGCGCCTGCCGATCTTCACGTGGAACATGCTCGTGACTGCGGTGCTGATCCTCATGTCGTTCCCGGCGATCGCGGTGGCCTTCTCGATGCTCCTCGTCGACCGGCAGTTCGGCGGGCACCTGTTCGATCCGGCGGCCGGAGGCTCACCGATCCTGTACCAGCACCTGTTCTGGTTCTTCGGCCACCCGGAGGTCTACGTGATGATCCTGCCGTTCTTCGGCGTGATCACCGAGATCGTGCCGGTGTTCTCCCGCAAGCCGCTCTTCGGCTACAACGGGTTCGTCCTCGCGACGCTCGCGATCGCGGCCTACTCCATGGGCGTGTGGGCGCACCACATGTTCACGACGGGCGCCGTCGACAATCCGTTCTTCTCCGCGATGTCGTTCCTGATCGCCGTGCCGACGGGGGTGAAGTTCTTCAACTGGATCGGAACGATGTGGGGCGGGAAGCTCACGTTCCCGACGCCGATGCTGTATTCGCTCGCGTTCATGGGCAACTTCCTGATCGGCGGGGTGACAGGGGTCATGGTCGCGTCGCCGCCGATCGATTTCCACGTGCACGACACGTATTTCGTCGTCGCGCATTTCCACTACACGCTGATGGGCGGAAGCGTCTTCGCGATCTTCGCGGCGATCGCGTTCTGGCTCCCGAAGTGGACGGGGTACCGGTGGGCCGACCGTCCCGGCCGGTGGTCGGCGCTCCTGCTCTTCGTTGGGTTCAACCTCACGTTCTGGCCACAGTTCGTCCTCGGGCTCCGCGGCATGCAGCGGCGGATCGTCGACTATCCGGCATCGACGGGGTGGGCCGACCTGAACCGACTCTCGACACTCGGGTCGCTCGTGCTGACGGCCGGCGTCCTGCTGTTCGTCTGGGCAGTGTGGAGCTCGCTGCGGCGCAAGGAACCGGCGGGCGACGATCCCTGGGGCGGCTACTCCCTGGAGTGGGCAACGTCGTCTCCGCCTCCCGAGCACAACTTCGAGAGGCTGCCGTCGATCCGATCGGAGCGGCCCGCGTTCGACCTCCACCATCCGGAGCTCGCTCCACGATGAAGGTCGCGGTGCGGATCCTGGTCGGTACCGCCGCGTTCGGGCTCGTCGTCGGCGCGATCTACTGGTTCATCAGCGACGAGGCGGCGGGAACGACGCTGCTGCTGGCCCTCGGCATCGCGCCCTTGATCCTCGCGGCCTCCGTGGAGCGTGATCGCCGCGTGACGGGCGCTGCCCGGGAGCCGCTGCCGGAGGACCTCCCGAACGCCCGGCCGGAGGACGCCGCCGGAGAGGACGTGGGCTCGTTCCCCGCGGAGAGCGTCTGGCCGATCACCCTCGCGGGAGCGTCAGTCCTGGTGCTCGGCGGGATCGTGTACGGCCCCGCGCTCCTCGTTCTCGGGCTCCTCGGCGGAACCGTCGCCGTGATGGGTCTGATGCGCGAGAGCCGCGGGTGAGATCGCGACGCGTTGCGGCTCTCCCTCGAAGCCGCCCGTCGCCGTCCTTCGGATCTCCATCCGGAGCGGCGCGGCCGCGGGGTGGTCGTCCATCCTTCCGAGGCTCCGACAGATGCGATACGTCGCGTACCCGACGACCGGGGGGAGCACGACGATCAGGATCCGCGCGAGCCGGTCGATCGTCTCGATGGACACGTTGAAGAACGTGGAGAGCACGTCGTTCGACCCGATCACCGTCAGGAGCACGATGAAGGTGAAGCCCGCGGCGCCGACCCCGCTCCGCATCGGTGCGTCGCGCGGCTTGTCCAGCAGGTTGTGCGCGCGGTCGTCTCCCGTGATCCGGCGCTCGATGAACGGCCACGCGCCGAGGATCGTGAAGAAGATGCCGGGGAGGACGATGCCGGGCAGGAACGGCTCGGCGATCGTGTGGCCGAAGAGGTGGAACTCCCAGTTCGGCGCGATGCGGAGCGCTCCTTCCAGCCAGCCGAGGTACCAGTCCGGCTGAGCCGGGGAGCTCACCGTCGACGGCGTGAACGGACCGTAGAGCCAGACCGCGTTGATCTGGACGAGACCACCGAGCAGCGCGACGACGGCCGCGACCATGAGCCCGAGGCCGGCGGACTTCATCCCGTAGACGGGCCAGAGCGGGGAGCCCGTGACCGTCTCCTCCGTCCGTCCTGGTCCCGGGAACTGCGTGTGCTTCTGATGCCACACGAGCAGGAGATGCGCCGTCAGCGCTCCGGCGATGATCGCCGGGATCAGCATGATGTGGAGGACGAAGAGCCGTCCGATGAAGTCGCTCGTCGGGAACTCTCCACCGAAGACGAGGAACGCCGCCCACGTTCCGACCACCGGGACGGACAGCAGGACCGAGTAGGCGATCCGCACGCCCGTTCCCGAGAGCAGGTCGTCGGGGAGGGAGTAGCCGGTGAATCCCGCTCCCATCCCGGCGAGGAGGAGCGTTAGCCCGATCAGCCAATTGATCTCCCGGGGGCGGCGGAATGCGCCGGTGAAGAACACCCGGAGGATGTGCGCGGAGATGGCCGCGATGAAGACGACCGCCGCCCAGTGATGGATCTGGCGCATCACGAGTCCGGCGCGCACCTCGTAGGAGATCCGCAGCACCGACGCGTACGCGGCCGACATCTCGTGACCGCGCAGGGGACCGTAGGGCCCGTGATAGATCACCTTCTCCGTCGACGCGACGTAGAAGAACGTGAGGAACGTCCCCGTCAGCACGAGGATGATGAAGCAGTACATCGCGATCTCACCGAGCATGAACGCCCAGTGATCCGGGAACGCCTTGCGGAGCGCACGACGCGCGAACGACGCCGCGGCGAGCCGGTCATCCAGTCCCTCGACCGCGCGGCGGATCACGGGCGGTCCCAGAAGCCGGGGCCCACGGGCTCCTGGTAGTCCGATCGCGCGCGCAGCAGCCCGTCGGGGCCGAACTCGATCGGGAGCTGAGGGAGCGGACGCGCGGCAGGACCGTACGTCGGGGTCGCGCCCGTCAGCACGTCGAACGTCGACTGGTGGCAGGGGCAACGCAGCTCATGCGTCGCCGCGAGGAACAGCCCGACCGGACAGCCGGCGTGCGTGCACACCTTGGAGTACGCGACGTAACCCTCCGGAGCCCAGTCCTCCCGTCCCGGCGGAAGCTCCAGAGCCGCCGGGTCGACCCGCACGACGATCGTCTGGGAGTCGGCCGATCCGATGTGCCCCTGCGGAAAGACCGTTACGACGCCGTCGACCTCCAGGTCGTCGCGATGGATCGGCTGCCCCGCGGAGTTCAGGGCGAGGGAGCCGGCTCTCCACTGCGTCCGGAACAATGTGTCTCCGGGGCTCGGGCCGAGCGATCGGATCGGAAACACGAGCGCCAGCCCGAGCGCGCCCGCCGCTCCGGCGAGTAGGCGGGTCAACAGCCGGCGCCGGCCGAGCGTCTCGCCGCCGCGCTCGATCTCGGTCTCGAGGGCGGCGCGTTCCGGATCGGAGGAGGGGAGGCGCTCGCGCTGCTCGGTGATCTCCTCCTGCGGGAGGAGCCGCTTCGCCCAGAGGATCAGGCCGGCCCCTAGCCCTCCGAGCGAAACCGCGAGCAGGGTTCCTTCGAGCTGCGGCTGGCCTCCCGCGACGTAGACGACGGCGAGACCGAGCCCGCTCAGGAGCGACAGTACGAAGCAGACGGCGACCGGGCGCTCCTGCTGCCTCACGTCTTCGTTCCCGTCAGGCGGATCACGATCAGCAGCAGACCGAGACCCACCACCCAGGCGACGAATCCCTCGGCGACCGGGCCGACGCGGCCGATCCCGAGGCCTCCCCGGTTCCCGTTGTCGCGGAGCCAGACGACGTATCGGGCGAGGGAATCGACCTCCTGCTCGGAGAGCTGCTCGGGTCCGAACTTCGGCATCACTCCGGGCCCGGTGAGCAGCGCCTCGCCGATCTGCTTCGGCGTCGCGACGTTCAGGCTCGGGGCGACCTCCCCGCCGCCGACCGAACCGCCCTCCCCCGCGGCGCCGTGGCAGGCCGCGCAGTTCCCCTGGAACAGCTCCTGGCCGAGCGAGAGCGACCCTTCCGCCGTCGCGACCGTCGGGATCGCCGGGCCACCGGCTCGCACGGAGGCGAGGTACGCGATGATCGCGTCGATCTCCGGAGCCGAGAACTTCGGCTCGCTGCGGACGAGTGCGTCGTTCGGGTCCGCGAGCGGCATCCGCCCCGTCGAGAGCATGAAGTCGATCGCGGCCGGGCCGACCGGAGGAGACACGAGTGACGGGCCGTTGCCGGGAACGCCCTCTCCTCCCGTTCCGTGGCAGGTGGCGCAGCTGGTGGAGAAGAGCTCGAAGCCGCGCTGCACCTGAGGCGAGGCGGTCTCCGAGGTAGCGCCCGCCCACACGCTCGAGAGGATCTGCACCGCGAGCGCGGCTCCGACCGCCCCGAGGAGGATCCCGACGACCCGTCGATCGAGGCGCCGCATGCGCTACTTGATGAGGTAGATCGTCGCGAACAGGGCGATCCACACGACGTCGACGAAGTGCCAGTAGTAGGTGACGGCCTCCAGCCCGCTCAGTCGGCCGTCCCGGTACGCCCCCTGCGCGGTGCGCCCGAGCACGACGAGCATCAGCACGATCCCGGCCGTCACGTGGAGCGCGTGGAACCCGGTCATCCCGTAGAACATCGTCCCATAGGCGTTGCTGGAAACTCCGAAGTCCGCCGCCAGCCACGTGCGGACCTGCGAGGAGAGGAACAGCACGCCGAGCAGCATGGTGACGCCGACCCAGCGGCGCATGCCGTCGAGGTCTCCGGCGCGGGCGCGATGCAACGCACCCTGCATCGTGAAGCTCGAGATCACGAGGAGCGCCGTGGCGATCGCCGGCTCCAATACCTCGAGGTTCACGTCCGCGGGCGGCCAGACGGCGCTCACGGCTCGCAGCGTGAAGTACGCGGCGAACAGACCGCCGAAGAACATCAGCTCCGAGGAGAGGAACGCGACGGTGCCGAACAGGAGCGGATCCGCTCGCCGGGCGGCCGTTGTCCCGGGAGCTCGCACGGCGCTCATCGCCGGCCTTCCGCCGCGCGGGTGGCTCGTCCGGCCGCGCGTGCGACGATGACGCGGCGATGACGCTTCCGAACGGAGCTCCGATCCCCACCGGTGCGCCGCTCACGCACTGGGCGCCGGACCCGCTCGTGATCGCGCTGCTCGTCGTGGCGGGCATCGCGTACGCCCGTTCGTTCCGGCGCGTGCGAGCGGCCGGCGCAAGGTTCCCGACGAGCCGGCTCGTCGCATTCGGCACCGGCTTGGGGGTGACGGCGCGCGCGCTGCTGACTCAGGTGGACGTCTACAGCGACGTCTGGTTCTCGGTCCACGTCGAGCAGCATCTCCTCGTGACGCTCGCCGCCGCGCCATTGTTCGTCCTCGGGGCTCCGGTCACGCTCCTGCTGCTTGCGAGCTCTTCGGAGCGACGGCAGCGCAGCATCCTTCCGTTCCTGCGCGGTCGGGTGGTCGCGACGCTCAGCCGTCCGCCGGTGGCGTTCGCGCTGTTCGTCGCGACGCAGTACGTCGTGCATCTGACTCCGCTCTACGACCTCGCGCTGCGAGAGCCCGCGGTGCATGTCCTGGAGCACGTGGTGTTCCTCGGAAGCGGCGTGCTCTTCTGGGAGTCCGTCGTCGGACTCGATCCGGCTCCCGGTCGGCGACTCGGCTATCCGGCCCGTCTGCTCGTCCTCGCGCTCGCGATCCCGTTGGAGGGTTTCCTGGCGCTCGCGATCTTCTCCGCTCGCGCGCCGCTCTATCCAGCCTACGCGGGCCTGCCGGCTCCGTGGGGCCCCGAGGCGCTCGCCGACCAGCGCGCCGGAGCGGCGCTGATGTGGCTCGTCTCCGATGCCGTGATGATCGGCGCGCTGCTGCTGACGGCCGCGTCTTGGCGCCGGCACGAGGACGCGCGCACGCGCTCGATCGAGCGCTCCGCTCCGAGCTAGATCGCGTCGACGGGGTTCCCGGCCTGGTCGAAGACCTCGATCGCGCTCGCACCGGAGCTGCGGAGCGCGGTCGTCGCGCGGTCGAGCTCCTCGCGCGTTCCCACGGAGACACCGACGATCGATCGACTTTGGCCGCCGGCCACGACGGGAGCCTCCGACGGCCGCGCGTCGTCGAGCGAGCCGTAGCCCGCCACGAGCGCCGCCACGATGCCGAACAGGATCGCGCCCGCGACCCCGACGGTGGCGATGCCGGTGATCCCCGCGTCGGTGAACAGGAGCGTTCCGAGGGCGCCGAGGACGGCCCCGACGATCGCACCGATGAGGGCCCAGGTCCAAGTCGCGGCGCGCGTCTTTCTGCCGATCTTCGCGTCGCGCGCCCGGCGTTCGGATTCGGGGAGCTCGGCGACGGACTCGTTGGAGGCCGAGACCCGCTCCTCCGCGAAGCCCGCCTGGCGGAGCGCCTCCGTCGCACTGCGCGCTGCGTCGGCGCTCGGGACCGCGGCGACCGCCTTGTAGCTGGAAGGCTCTCCCTGGTTGTCGGACATCGATCTCCTCCCGTGGACGGACGTGCGCTCCACGCCTTCGCGCATAGGGAACCACACGGCGAGGAGGGTCTGCACCGGGTGATTTCCCGGGCCGCCGGCCACGAAACCTGTGACGGATCCGGGACGATGGGGAAGAATCGGGCGCCATGGCGTCGCGGATCGAGGACTACGCGATCATCGGCGACTATCACTCCGCGGCGCTGGTCGGACTCGACGGCTCGATGGACTGGCTCTGTCTTCCGCGATTCGACTCCGGCGCCTGCTTCGCCGCTCTCGTCGGCGGAGCGGAGCACGGTCGCTGGCTCGTGGCTCCTCGGGGCGGCGTGAAGCGAACGACGCGCCGATATCGACCGGGAACGCTGATCCTCGAGACGGAGTTCGAGACGGAGGACGGCGCCGTCCGCTTGACCGATTGCATGCCGATCCGGGACGGCGAGGCGAACGTGGTCCGGTTCGTTGAGGGCCTCCGCGGCCGGGTGCCGATGTGGACGGAGCTGGTGATGCGGTTCGACTACGGCTCCGTCGTGCCCTGGGTGCGGTCCGAGGCCGGCCACCTCCGCGCGATCGCCGGACCGGACGCTCTGCATCTCCACAGCGAGGTCGAGCTCCGCGGCGAGAACTTCCGAACGGTGGCGGAGTTCACCGTCTCGGAGGGCGACCGCGTGCCGTTCGTCCTCACGTGGCATCCGTCGCACGAGCCGGCGCCGAAAGTGATCGACGCCCTGGACGGGATCATCCAGACGCACCTCCATTGGGAACAGTGGTCACGGCGCTCGCAGGTGAAGGGGAAGTGGAGCGAGGAGATCCTCCGCTCGCTGATCACGCTGAAGGCGCTCACGTACGCGCCGACCGGGGGGATCGTCGCCGCGCCGACCACGTCGTTGCCCGAGTGGATCGGCAGC
>JBJMLP010000166.1:0-3783 GCA_045805245.1 Actinomycetota bacterium
CTTCTCGGTCCCCGCGGTCGCCTCGGAGGTCGGCCAGGACCCGAGCGACCTGGAGCACCGGATCGAGGAGGCGAAGCGCGAGCTCTTCGTCCGTCGCGAGCGCCGCGTCCGCCCCGCGACCGACGACAAGATCCTCGCGTCGTGGAACGCCCTCGCGATCTCCGCGTTCGCGGAGTTTGGACGTGCGATCGAGGAGCCGTTCTTCGTCGAGGCCGCCGTGGAGACGGCCGATTTCGTGCTGAACGAGCTGCGGACCCAGGACGGGCGACTCGCTCGCTCCTGGAGGGACGGCCGCGCCGGCGTCGGGGCGTTCGCCGAGGACATCGCGCTCTTCGCCGACGCGCTTCTTACCCTCTACGAAACGACCTTCGAGCTCCGCTTCTTCGCGGCCGCGCGTGAGCTCGCGGACGACTTGCTCGCGCGGTTCCGGGATCCGGAGCGCGGAGGCTTCTTCTCCGCGGCGGAGGATCCCGCGCTCGTGCTGCGGCCGAAGGATCTCTTCGACAACGCGGTGCCCTCCGGCAACTCGGCGTCGGCGGAGATGCTCCTGCGCCTCGCCGCCCTCACCGGTGACTCGGGATACGAGGACGCGGCGCTCGCAAGCCTCCGCCTCGTCGCGAACGGCGCGCGTGAGGCGCCGATCGGCTTCGGACGGGCGCTCACCGCGATCGACCGCGCCCTGGCCTCGAAGGAGGTCGCCGTCGTGGGACCGCTCCGGAATGCGGAGACCCGTGCGCTCGCCGCGGAAATCTGGCGACGGCCCGGCGCGAACACGGTGCTGGCGGCCGCGGAGCCGCACGACGAGCCCGCCGCCGAGGCGATCGCGCTCCTGCGCGACCGGACGATGCAGGAAGGGCGGAGCGCGGCCTACGTGTGCGAGCGGTTCGTGTGCAAGCTCCCCGTCACCGATCCGGAAGCGCTCGCGGAGCAACTCGGCTGAGTCGTCAGCAGACCTGCATCAGGAACGGATACGGGTCGATCGCGTCCCCCACCTTCGTGAACCCGTAGGGGCTCTTGTGCGGGTGCGACGGGATGCTGTTCGGGTGCCACTCGAAATGGTCGTGTGTGGGGCCGCCGCGGGCGTCACCGGAGTTGCCGACGTAGCCGACGACGTCGCCCGCTCTGACCTGGCCCGTCTTCCCGATCCTCGACAGATGCGCGTTGTAGACGTAGCCGTCGGCACCCGTGACGTTCACCGTGAGGCCGCCGAGCGTGTCGTGGCTCGCCGTCGCCGTTCCGTCGAACGGCGCGACGATGCGCGCTCCCATCGGAGCGAGGATGTCGTTCCCCGCGTGCGGGTGGTAACCGCCCGCCGTCCGTGGCGCGCCGAAGTCATCCGAGTACGCCCGCGGTCCCATGACCGGACAGACCGCGAACGGCTGCAGCGCCGTGATCTGCTGCATCACGATCGCACGCTGATCCGCGAGATAGGACAGGAGCTTGTGCTGCTCGTCGTAGCTCGACTGGAGCTTCTGGCGGCGCTCGTTCAACAGGTTCAGCAGGTCCGTGCGTTGCTGCTGGAGGTCCGTCAGCTGCTGCGTGCGCGCCTGGAGCTGCGCCGCGACGGCCTTGATCTGATCGGCGAGCTCGGCGTCGGTCTGCGTCATGTGGTCGAGGATGCTGAGCCGTTCCACAAGGGAGTTGTACGTCGGCGCCGTCAGCACGAGCTCGATCGGCGTTCCTGGGCCCTGGATGTACGCGGCTCGGATGCGCTGGTTCATCTCGTCCTGCAGCTTCGTGATCTCTGCGCGCGCCTCCGCGAGCTTGACGGCGACGTGGTCGAGCTGGTGCTGGATCTCCGCGAGGGCCGACTGCGTGTGGTCGATCCGCTTGGCCGTCATGTTCATGTGGTGCTCGAGGTGGGCGAGCTTCGCGCGGCGCGCCTTGATCCGCTTCTGGAGCGCGGACAGGTGGTCTTGCGCCTGATGGAGGGTGTTCGTCTGCGCTGCCACGGCCTGCACGGAAGCGCTGCCGAGCACCCCGAGGGTCAGGCTCGCGGCCGCGATGACCGCGACCCGGCGGAAGCGTGGTCCACGAGTCACCTAGCCTCTATCGCCCGGCGAGTTGCGTTCCTTCAGTCTCGTAAGGGGAATTGCGTACGCGCGCGAAGCGGCGATGGATCCGTGTGAAGCCGCCGCGGGATCCGCACCCGCACGCCGCGCGGGCTAGACTGCCGCCTCCGGCACCGCGACGAGCACCAGCAGAAGAGGAGTCCCGATGGCCGATCCCGAAGCCCCCACCGCGACCTTCGTCACCTCGAAGGGTTCCTTCACGGTCCGGCTCCTGCCGGCCCACGCGCCGATCACCGTTTCGAACTTCGTGGACCTCGCCACCGGGAAGAAGGAGTGGACGGATCCGCGCGACGGCTCTCGCAAGAGTGAGCCGCTGTACTCGGGAACGGTGTTCCACCGCGTCATCCCGGATTTCATGATCCAGGGAGGCGATCCCGAGGGCACCGGCCGCGGAGGGCCGGGCTACCGCTTCGAGGACGAGGTTCCCTCCGACGGACCGAGCTTCGACCGCCCGGGCCTGCTCGCGATGGCGAACGCCGGACCGGGGACGAACGGCTCTCAGTTCTTCGTGACCGTCGCACCGACGCCATGGCTCACCGGAAAGCACACGATCTTCGGCGAGGTCATCGAGGGCATGGACGTGGTGGACGCGATCGCGACCACGCCGACCGGCGGCCAGGACCGGCCGGCCGAGGACGTCGAGCTCCAGCGGGTCGAGATCTCCTCGTAGCTCCTTCCCGCCCCCTGGGACCGCCCCGGTTCGAGCCGCTGGCGCGCGGAGCGGGTTCGGCCCTATACTCCTTGCCTCCTGAACGGCCGTTCAGGAAACGTGGCGCAGGCGAACTCGAAAGGGGCCCGGCGATGGCGAGCGCGACTTCCTCATCCGCGAACCCGTCCGGAGGCAGCTCAGCTCCGGCGATCCCCGAGCTCGACCCGGGCGACCGGCTTCTCTGCGGTCCCGGCCCTTCCAACGTGCACCCGCGGGTCCGCGCGGCGATGCAGCTCCCGATGCTCGGGCACCTCGACCCGGACTTCTGGGACATCCTCGTCGACCTGGTCGAGGCGCTCAAAGCGGTGTATCGGCGGCCGGACGGCCTCTCGATCGCGCTCTCCGCGAGCGGAACGTCGGGCATGGAGGCCGGGATCGCTTCGTTGATCGAGCCGGGCGACACCGCGATCGTCGCGCACGCGGGATTCTTCGGTGCCCGCATCGTGGAGATGGCGAACCGCTACGGCGCGAACGTCGTGGAGCTCAACGCGCCACTCGGACAGATCGTGACGGTCGACCGCGTGATGGACGCGCTCGGAAAGAATCCCGACGCTCGCGTCGTCGCGGTGGTCCACGCGGAAACCTCGACCGGCGTGAGCTACCCGTTGTCGGAGCTCGGTGACGCGCTCTCGCGCTCTGGATCGGACGCTCTCCTCTACGCGGACTGCGTGACCTCGCTCGGCGGCCAGGAGCTCGAGGCCGCCGCCTGGGGCGTCGACTACGCGTATTCCTGTTCGCAGAAGGCCCTCGGATGTCCACCGGGCATCTCGCCCGTGTCGCTCTCCGAGCGCGCGCTCGAGCGGATCCGCGAGCGCAAGCACCCCGCGCCGTACTCGTTCGACTTCGAGCTGCTGGAGAAGTACTGGATCGACCGGCCCATCACCTACCACCACACGCTGCCGATCCTGCAGTACTACGCGCTCTACGAGGGATTGCGACTGTCGCTCCAGGAGGGCATGGAGGCCCGCTGGGCGCGTCACCACGACGCCGGAACGTACCTCC
>JBJMLP010000167.1:0-5815 GCA_045805245.1 Actinomycetota bacterium
ATCAGCTTGAGCGGGCCGTCGGACCAGTCGAACCAGGCGTTCTCGCCCTCGGTGGAGGAGCGCTCGTCGACCGCCTTCTCCATCTCCACGGCCTCGGGGTCGATCTCGAGGTAGATCGAGGTTTCCAGCTCGCAGGCGTGGCCCATCCCGCCGCGCGTCGACTCCCGGACCTCCGCGATCGTGCGCACGGCCTCGGGCGTCTGGAGGTAGAAGCAGGCGGCCGCGAGCACGTCGGAGTGCTCGAGGCCCACCAGGCGGGCCGCCATCTCCACGAGGTTCTGGTTGGAGCCGTGGCCGTTCACGAAGAGCATCCGCTTGAAGCCGTGGTGCGCGAGGGACGTGCCCACGTCGGTGCAGTAGCGCGTGAATGTGTCCCAGCCGATCGTGATCGCGCCGGGAAAATCCATGTGGTGCGGCGAATATCCGTGCGGGATCGCCGGCAGGAGAACCGTTTCGGAGGGCATCCGCTCCGCCACGCGGCGGCAGAGCTCCGTGGCGATCCGGAGGTCGGCGTCGATCGGCAGGTGCGGCCCGTGGTCCTCCAACGTCGCGACCGGGATCAGGGCGACCCGGTCTTGGGAGGCGGCCCTGCGTACCTCCGGCCAGGTCAGGCGTTCATAGAGCAGCGGTTCAGTCCACGCCATCGACGGCTTTCCGGTTCTCCACTCGCCTGGTCTCGCTCGGTGACCCCGGGTCGAGGATCGTTCTGCGTTCGAGACCCGAGTACGGACGGATGCTTCCGGTTCCGGCGCGAAAGCGTAGATCATCCGGCGGAACTGCGTGAGCGGCCGCCGAACGTTCGGTCGTGGCTCCTCGCTTCCGCCGTCTGCCACTACGCTCGATGTCATGGAGGTCTTCACGATCGGGCTCTCGGGACGGAGCGCGGAGTCGTTCTTCGGCGCGCTCCGGAACGCGGAGGTGAAGCGCGTGCTGGACGTGCGCCTGCACAACTCCTCCAACCTCGCCGGTTACGGAAAGGCGGCGCACCTGCCGTATTTCCTCCGGGAGCTCTGCGGGGCGGAGTACGTGCACGAGCCGCTCCTCGCCCCCTCGGCGGAACTGTTCGACGGGCTGAAGAAGTCGAAGACGCTCTCGTGGGAGGAGTACGAGCGCGGGATCCGCGCCCTGATGGCCGAGCGCCGGATCGATGAGCGGCTGGACTCCGGTGCGTTCGCGGTCCGGACGGCGCTCCTCTGCGCGTGCGCCGACGCGGCTCGGTGCCATCGTCGCATCGTGTTGGAGCATCTCGACGCCGCCTGGGGCGGCCTCCAGGTCACGCACCTCTGAGACCGCGCTTCAGGCCTTCGCCGTGCCGGATGTTCGAACGACGCCGGCGAAGCGGCGGAAGGCTTCCCGTGCGCGGGCGCTCTGCGCGCCCAGATGGAGCTCCGACTCCCGGAGCACCGTCTCGCGCGACTTGCCCCAGGTCGCCTCGACGTCGTCTCCCGCGTCGTCGAACCAGAGATCGATCTCCGGGAGATCGATCTCGAGGTGGAACTGCAGCCCCCAGGCGCTCTCTCCCGCGCGGAAGGCCTGCGTCGTGATGTCCTCGCCGGTGGCGAGGAGCACGCTTCCGTCCGGGAGCTCGAACGTGTCCTCGTGCCAGTGGAAGACGTGGGCGCCGTCGTCGAAACAGGAAAGGAGCGGATCCGTGGCACCGGCCGCCGTCGGATGGATGCGTGCGAAGCCGATCTCCTTGACGGGCGCCTTTCCGACGGGCGCGTCGAGGGCACGGGCGAGGAGCTGCGCCCCGAGGCAGATGCCGAGGAACGGGGTTCCTCGCTCGACGCAGTCGCGGATCAGGACGCGCTCCCGCTCCAGGTACGGGAAACGCTCCGTCTCGTCGACGTTCATGGAGCCGCCGAACGCGACGATGCCCGCCACCTCGGTGAGGTCGGGAAGCGGCGCCTTCCAAGCGTCGATCTCCAGAAGCGGCAGTTCGTCCCGCGCGAACGCGTCACGTGCGATGCCGAAGGTATCGACGGGGTCGTTTCGGATCAGCGCGATCGGCTCCACGACGCTCAGCCTACGGCCGGTCCGCACCCGGTGCTTGAGCCGGCTCCGTGCTCACCGGATGATCAGACGGTGATCAAGTACCTCGGCTCCAAGCGGAGGCTCGTTCCCGTCCTCGGCGAGCTTCTCGCGCGCGCCGGCGCAGCGACCGCGCTCGACGTCTTCACCGGAACCACCCGGGTGGCACAGGAGTTCAAGCGACGCGGAGCGGAGGTCTGGGCCGTCGACTCGGCCGCGTACTCCCGGGCGTTCGCCGAGTGCTACGTGGCCACCGACGCGGCGGAGGTGGATGTTGCGGAGCTCGCGGCCGCGATCGCGCGCCTGGACGCGCTCCCGGGCGTCGACGGATACGTGACGGAGACGTTCTGCCGGCGCTCCCGCTACTTCCAGCCGTTCAACGGGATGCGGATCGACGCGATCCGCGCAGCGATCGAGGATGAGTTCCGTGATTCGCTCATGTATCCGATCCTGCTGACGAGCCTCCTGGAGGCAGCCGACCGTGTCGATTCCACGACCGGGGTGCAGATGGCCTACCTCAAGGAGTGGGCCGCGCGGTCGAACCAACCGCTGCGCCTCCGCGTTCCGGAGCTGCTTCCGGGAGGTGGTCACGCGGTGACCGGCGACGCGGTCGCCCTCGCGCCGCTGCTCCCGGAGGTCGACGTCGCGTACCTCGATCCGCCGTACAACCAGCATCGGTATTTCACGAACTATCACGTGTGGGAGACGCTCGTGCGCTGGGACGCGCCTCCGCACTACGGCGTCGCGTGCAAGCGCCTCGACGCCCGCGAGCCGCAGACACGGAGCGCCTTCAACTCACGGACGACGATGGCGTCGGCTCTGGCGGAGGTGATCCGGCACGTCCGCCCGAGAGTGACGATCGTCTCGATCAGCGACGAGAGCTGGCTGTCGCTCGAGGATCTGGTCGCGATGTGCGACGCGGACTCCGTGGAGGTGCTGACCTTCGACTCCCGTCGCTACGTCGGCGCACAGATCGGCATCTTCAACCCGAGTGGGGATCGGGTCGGGCGCGTCTCCCGTCTCCGGAACCGGGAGCACGTCGTCGTGGCCGGCGAGCGAAGCGACGTGCGGGAGATCGTTGCGGCCGCGCCGGCGACCGCGGCCCTCTAGCCTTTCCAGACCTCCGGATTGATCAGCGTCGGCGGCTCGCTGCCGTCGAACACCGCGAGGAGGTTCTCCACCGCCAGCATGCCCATCGCCTCACGCGTGTCGATCGTGGCGCTTCCGAGGTGCGGGATGATCACCGCGTTCTCGCACTCCACGAGCTCGGGGTGCACCTCCGGCTCCTTCTCGAACACGTCGATGCCGGCCGCGAAGATCTCGCCCGCCTTGAGCGCGCGCGCGAGCGCCGCCTCGTCGACGACCGGCCCGCGCGCGGTGTTCACGAGCACGGCGGTCGGCTTCATCGCGCGGAACTCGTCCTCCCCGAAGAGATGCCGAGTGGCGTCGTTCAACGCGACGTTGACGGAGACGAAATCGGCCTCCTTCAGGAGGTCGTCGAACTCTCGGTGCTCCGCGTCGATGCCGTCGGCCTTTCGCGGTCCGGAGGAGGAGGAGTAGATCACCTTCATCCCGAAGCCGGACGCGCGCCGGGCGACTGCCTGTCCGATCCGTCCGAAGCCGACGACGCCGAGCGTCTTCCCGTGGATGTCGACGCCCATCATCATCTGGGGGCCCCAGATCCAGGGGGTGCGAGACCGGAGGAAGCGGTCCCCCTCGGCGATCCTCCGCGCGGCGGCGAGCAGCAGCGCCCACGCCAGATCGGCCGTCGTCTCCGTCAGCACGTCGGGGGTGTTGGAGACGGGGACGCCGCGACGCGTCGCCTCGGGAACGTCGACGTTGTCGTAGCCGACGGCGTGGTTCGCGACGATCCGGAGCTGCGGGCCTGCCGCGTCGAAGAATTCGGCGTCCACCTTCTCGGTGAGGAGGGTGAGCGCCGCGGCCGTCCCCTGGACGCGCTTCAGGAGGTCCTCTCGTGCGATCGCGCCCTCGCCGTCGAAGACGTCGACGTCGAAGCGTGCGCGGAGCGCCTCCATCACGCTCGGCACGAGCTGCCGGGTGACGAGGAGCGACGGCTTGTCGCTCATGCGGCGATCTCGGGAAGCTTCGCGCGGATCGCGTCGAGCGCGGCCCGGATGTTCTCCACCGAGTTCGCGTACGAGAACCGGAGGTAGCCCTCTCCGTGGCCGCCGAACGCCGTTCCGGAGAGACAGGCGACGCCGGCCCGCTCGAGGATCTCCTCCTCCACGCGCTTGGAGGGGATCCCGAGCTCGCGAACACTCGGGAACACGTAGAAGGCGCCGTCGGGGGAGAGACAGGAGATGCCGTCGATCGCGTTCAATCCGTCGACGATGACGTCGCGGCGACGGCTGAACTCCGCGACCATCGAATCGACCTGATCCCACGGGCCTTCGAGCGCCGCGATCGCGCCGTACTGGCTGAACGCCGACGTGCACGAAACGGTGTTGATCACGAGCCGCGTCACCGGCTCCACGAGGGGCTGCGGAAAGACGCCGAAACCGAGACGCCAACCGGTCATCGCGAACGTCTTCGACCACCCGTCGAGCAACACGGTCCGGTCGGCCATGCCGTCGATCTCCAGGATGCTCGCGTGCTTCCCGCCGTAGGTGATCGCCCAGTACACCTCGTCGGAGAGCACCACGAGGTCGTGCTCGATCGCGATCCGGGCGACGGCCTCGAGCTCCTCGCGGGTGAGCGCGCTCCCGCACGGGTTGTGCGGCGTCGACAGGATGATGAGCTTCGTCCGGTCGGTGACGAGCGAGGCGAGCTCATCGGGATCGAGGCGGAAACGGTTCTCCTCCCGAAGGGGCAGCGGCACCGGCGTCGCTCCCGAGTAGTTGGCGATCGACTCGTACATCGGGAAGCCCGGATCGGGATAGAGGACCTCGTCGCCCTCCTGACAGAGCGCCATGATCGTGAAGTAGATGATCGGTTTCGCGCCGGGGGTGACGATCACGCGCGACGCGTCGGTCTCCAGCCGCCCCGTCCGGGAGAGGAACGCGGCGACGGCCTCCCGCAGCGCAGGGATGCCCGGCGCCGGAACGTAATGCGTCATCCCGCCGGAGAGCGCCTCCTCGGCCGCCGTGACGATGTGCTCCGGCGTATCGAAGTCGGGCTCGCCGATCTGGAGGTGGATGATCGAGCGACCCTCCGCCTCGAGCGCGCGCGCCTTCGCGAGCACCTCGAACGCGGATTCCGTTCCGAGCCGGCCCATCCGGTCCGCAAGCTTCATCGCTGATGACGCTACGGAGAGGTTGACCCGGGAGTCAAGTTCGCAGCGGCTCCGGTCCGGTCACGGGTTGTCCTCGCAGGCTCTCCCGTCGTTGTCTCCGTCGAGGTTCGAGGGATCTCCGGGAAACGCGCCGAGATACCGCTGCGCTGCGCGTTGGGTCGGGAAATCCGAACAGTCGTAATCGTGCGGCGGTGGAAGGTAGTGACCGGCGGAGCTTCCGCTCGTTCCTCCGGCCGAGCCCGCGCCGCCCGCGCCGCCTGCGCCGGAGCCTCCTTCCTGTCCCGCGTCCGGGTCGTACCTGGGCGGGACCGGAGGAAGCCGATGGACGGTCGTTCCTCGGTCCAGGTAGCGGATCGCCCAGATCGGATGGATCTCGTTCCATCCGTGGTCGGTGTCCAGCACCCACGTGCCGAAGACGGCAACGTGCTCGCCGGTCGAAGGGATCGGGAGATGCTGCCCGGGCATCACCTCGGTCACGAGGGCGCCGCCCTGTTCGGTGTCGTTGTCGCGAGCGAGGTATCGGTCGAATCC
>JBJMLP010000168.1:0-28922 GCA_045805245.1 Actinomycetota bacterium
ATCCGGTTCTTCTCGACGTTGATGATCTTGCCGCGGAGCGGGAGGACGGCCTGCGTGTTGCGGTCGCGTCCCTGCTTGGCGGAGCCGCCCGCGGAGTCGCCCTCGACCACGAAGATCTCCGCCAGCGCCGGGTCGCGCACCGAGCAGTCGGCCAGCTTGCCCGGGAGTGAGCCCGACTCCAGGAACGACTTCCTGCGCGTGAGATCGCGCGCGTGCCGCGCCGCGAGCCGGGCCTTCGCAGCGGAGGACGCTTTCGTGACGATGCGTTTGGCCTCGCCGGGGTGCTCCTCCAGCCAGGTCGTGAGGTTGGAGTTCACCGTCGTCTCCACCATCGAGCGCATCGAGGTGTTGCCGAGCTTCGTCTTCGTCTGACCCTCGAACTGCGGCTCCCGGAGCTTCACGGAGACGATCGCGATGAGCCCCTCACGGACGTCCTCGCCGATGAGGTTCTCCTCCTTCTCCTTGATGAGGGCCTTGCCGCGCGCGTAGTGGTTGATGACGTTGGTGAGCGCCTTCTTCAGGCCCTCCTCGTGCATGCCGCCTTCGTGGGTATTGATCGTGTTCGCGAACGAGTAGAAGGACTCCTGGTAGCCGCTGTTCCATTGGAGCGCGACCTCGACCTCGGCGCCCTCCTCCTTCGCCTCGAAATGGATCACTCGGTCCAGCGGGTCCTTGCCGAGCGCGAGGTGTTTGACGAAGTCCGCGAGCCCGCCGGAGGCTCTGAACACGTCCTTCGCGTCCTGACCCTCTCGCTCGTCGATCAGCTGGATCTCGATGCCGCGGGAGAGGAACGCGAGCTCCTGGAGACGCTCCGCCAGGAGCTCCCGCTTGAAGTTGATCTCGTCGAACACCTCGGGGTCCGGCCAGAACGTGACGGTCGTGCCGTTCTTCGTGGAGGGCTTGCCCTTGATCAGCTTCGTCGTCGCCTTGCCGCGCGCGTAGGACTGGTGCCACGACCCGCCGTCGCGGCGGACCTCCACCTCGAGCCGTTCGGAGAGCGCGTTCACGACGGAGACCCCCACGCCGTGGAGCCCTCCGGAGATGGAGTAGCCACGCCCGCCGAACTTGCCGCCGGCGTTGAGCGTCGTGAGGACGACCTCCACAGCGGGACGCCGGTCCTTGGCCTTCGGGATCGGTTTCACCGGGATGCCGCGACCGTTGTCCTCGACGGAGACGCCGCCGTTCGCGAGGAGTCTCACCTTGATCCGATCGCAGAAGCCCGCCATCGCCTCGTCGATCGAGTTGTCGACGACCTCGTAGACGAGATGGTGGAGTCCGCGGGAGCCCGTGGTTCCGATGTACATCCCGGGGCGGAGCCGAACGTGCTCGACGCCCTCGAGGATCGTGATGTCTTCGGATGTGTACTGACCCTGCTTCGCTGTCGCGGCCAACGGTCCTCCGTGGTGGCCCGGTTCGTACGGGCATCGAGCTCGATGAGGGGGCGGGTCCGCGCCTGCCGGAACGCCAACGCGAACGCATCCGAATTCTACCAATCGCGGGGGGGTTTCGAGCTCCCTTCAGAGGCCGATCGGAGGTCCTGGAGAGCGTTGCGCTACAACGGTTTGTGAGGATCGTCACGGACGACGATCGTCACCTTCTCCACCTGCTCGGAACCGAGCGCTTCGTTCGCTTTCCTGCGGATCTCCTCGGCGAGGAAACGCGCCTGCGCTCCCCACGGTCCGGTGCTCACCGCAACGGTCAACGTACGGCCTTCGAGCCGCGACGGGGCCGTCTCGGCGGCCAGTCGATCGCCGACGACGGAGGGCCACATCGCGGCGAGCCGGCCGACCTGGAGGCCCCCGGCGAACGCGCGCTCGCCGAACAGTCCGCCGAGGATGTCGGCGATCGGCACGGCGTCGTTCTTCCGTTCCCGGCCCGGGAACCGCGGCCCCGGCATCAGCCGGCTCCGGCTGCGCGCTCGGCGACAGTTCCGGCTCGCACGTCCCAGATCGCACCGGCGTTCGCCGGCACGGCCGCCTCATCCGCGACGGAGATCACCACTTGGCCGCGGCCGGAAAGCCCCTCCGCGATCCCGCGCTGGCGTGCGGGATCGAGCGCGGAGAACGGATCGTCCAGGAGGATGACGGGAGTGTCGCCGATCTCCGCGGTGACGGCTCCGGCGAGCCCGAGCCGAAGGCACAGGGCAGCTCCCCACGCTTCGCCGTGGGAAGCGAAGCTCCGCGCGCCGAGGTCGCGGACGGCCAGCTCGACGTCGTCGCGGTGCGGCCCAACGAGCGAGGTCTTGCGGATCAGCTCGTCGGAGCGGCGCTCGGCAAGGCGCTTCTCGAACGCTTCCTCGAGCGGCTCGCCCCAGAGGTTCGGCGAGTACCCACAGACGAGCCCGTAGCCGGAGAGGCGTTGGAACTCCCCGTCGGCGAGCGGCGCGAGCTTCTCGATCGCCGCGGATCGAGCGCGGATCACCGCAGAGCCGGTTTTGACGAGCTCCGCGTCCCAAGCCGCGAGCTCCGCGGGCGCGCCGCGTCCCTCCCACTCCTTGAGGAGACGGTTCCGCTGTCGGAGCGCGCGCTCGTACGCGCGGAGCTCGGGATCGCGGAGCGGCCAGAGCGTCACGACCGCTTCGTCGAGGAAGCGCCTGCGATGCGACGGATCTCCGCGCACAACGTCGAGGTCCTCCGGTCCGAAGAACACGGCGCGGACCTGCCGGCGAAGCTCGCGCTTTCGACGGAGTGGTGACCGGTTCACCTGCAGCCTGCTGGCGGCGCTGGCGGGGATCTCCACCTCGACCAGGACGCGCGCGTCGCCCGCCTGCACCTCTCCGCGGACGAATGCCGAGGCCGCTCCGGTGCGGACGAGCGGCAGCGTGGCGCTGACGCGTGGAGAGCTCAGCGCGAACAGGTAGTACATCCCCTCGAGGAGATTCGTCTTTCCCTCTCCGTTGGCGCCGACGGCGACGACGAGCCCGTCCGGAACCTCCAGCCGTGTGTCCTCATGGTTGCGGAAGGCCTTGAGCTCCACCCACAGCAGCCGCATCGGCCGCGAGGAGAGCTCAGCCGACGGGTGCGGGGAGGCGCACCGGCATGACGAGGTAGGTGAACTCCTCCCCCTCGCCTTTCACGATCCCCGGCTTCAACCCGTCGCGGACCTCGAGCCGGATGGAATCTCCGACGGCCGCCGCCAGCCCGTCCGCGAGGTAGTTCGGATTGAACGCCGCGGTGATGTCCTCGCCCTCGTACTTCGCCTCCACGGCTTCGACGGCCTGGCCGAGATCCGGAGACGACGACGACAGGCGCACGCCCAGCGCGTTGAACTCCATCCTCACCGGCGTCGTGTCTCGCGCGAGCAGACCCACGCGACGCACCGCATCCATTAGCAGCTGCCGGCCGACGCTCAACCGGCTCTCGTAGGCCTCCGGGAGGAGCTGCCGGTAGTTCGGGAACTCGCCCTCGATCAGCCGGGAAGTCAGGGAAAGCGACCCGATCCGGAACGACACCTGGCTCGCATCGACGAAGAGCTCAACGTCGCCCTTCTCCTCCGCCGACGCGGCACGGCCGGCCTCGGACATCGCGCGCTCGGGCACGATGGCCTTCGCCTCTCCCTCGGCGGTCGCCGTGAGCTCCCGGACCGCGAGCCGGTAGGAGTCGGTCGCGACGAGTGTCACGCCCTCCCGATTGACCTCGGCGAGCACGCCGGTCAGCACCGGACGCGCCTCGTCTCTCGACGCCGCGCGTGCCACCTGTGAGACCGCTTCCGCGAACCGTGCCGCCTCCACGACGACCTTCGTTCCGGACGGAGCTTGCAAGCTCGGGAAATCCTCCGCCGGCAGGAGCCGGAGCGAGCCCTCGTAGGCGGCACAGGAGATCCGCGCCTGCCCCTGATCCGCGTCGAAGTCGACGGGTGCGTCCGAGAGGCTCTTCACCATGTCGGCGAGCAGCCGCGCCGGAACGAGGACCGTTCCCTCCTCGTTCACCTGCACGTCGACCGACAACCTGGCGGAGACCTCGAGGTCGGTCGTCGTGAGCGTCAGCGTTCCGCCCGACGCCGCTTCCATCAACACACCGGTCAGCGCCGGGATCCCTGGACGAGACGAGACCCCACGCTGAACGATCTGGAGCGCTTCCGAGAGCGCGTCGCGGTCACACCGGAATTTCACGAGCTCACCTCCCGCCTGCCACTGAAAGGAATTTCTAAGAGAGCGTTAGTAGGGGCTGTGGATATGTGGGAAACCGGCCATTCATGCAGCGTAGCCCGAGGGTACGACGGTGGACGCATGGTGTACGCACCGACACGCCTCGCAGGTGCCGCTCCGTGGACGGCGGGCCGTCCCCAACGGGTGCCCCGGTTATCCACCGCGAACCCGCGACCGGATCTGGCGCGTGAGGTCCTGGACCTGACGGTACGTGCTCCCTCTCGCGCTCATGTCGTTCTGGACCTTGTTGATGCCGTGCATCGCGGTGCTGTGGTCTCGGTCGAAGATCTCGCCGATCTTGATGAGCGAAAGCGACGTGGTCTCCCGGAGCAGGTACATCGCGATGTGCCGAGCGGTCGTGAGCGGCCGGGAGCGGTTCTTGGAGACGAGGTCCGCGCGCGTGAGGCCGAAGTACGCGGCGGTCTCGTCGACGATCAGCGCGGGCGGGATCTCGATCTCCGTCTGCGGGAGGAGGTCTGCGAGGGCACGCTCCGCGAGCTCGATGTCGATCGGCTGCCCGGTGAGCGAGGAGAAGGCCGCCGCGCGAAGCAGCGCGCCCTCGAGCTCGCGGATGTTCTGGTCGAACTTCGAGGCGATGAAGTCCACGACCTCGTTGGGGACGTCGATGTTGTCCCGCTGAGCCTTCAGCTGCAGGATCGCGATCCGGGTCTCGAGGTCCGGCGGCTGGACGTCGACGCAGAGGCCCCAGCGGAAACGGTTGCGCAGGCGCTCCTCCATCCCCGAGAGCTCCTGCGGCGGGCGATCGGAGGCGATCACGATCTGTCGCTCCGCTTCGTGGAGCGCGTTGAAGGTGTGGAAGAACTCCGTCTGCGTCTCCTCCCGGCGCGCGAGGAACTGGATGTCGTCGACGAGGAGCACGTCGACGTCGCGATAGCGCCGCTGGAACTGGTAGCCCTGCCGTTCGCGCACGGCCTTGATGAACTCCGTCACGAAGGTCTCCGAGGTGACGTACTTCACGCGGAGTCCCGGCATCAGCCGCATCATGTGATGCCCGGTCGCGAACAGCAGATGCGTCTTGCCGAGTCCCACGCCGCCGTAGATGAACAGCGGGTTGTACGCCTTCGACGGACGCGCCTCCGCCACCGCCATCGCGGCGGCATGGGCGAATCGGTTGCTCGCTCCCGGCACGAACGCGTCGAATGTGTAGCGATCGGGGAACAGAAGCGAGGAGACGCCGTCACCGGATCCCTTGGACGGGGCCTCGGGGATCTCCACCGTGGTATCCGAAGAGCCTTGCGCCACAGGGCGTTCGGAGGAAGGCTCCGCAACGACGCGGACGCGGAGCGGTGAACCCGCCGCCTCCGACGCTGCGGTTTGGATCAGCGGCAGGTAGTGGCGGACGAGCCAGTCGCGGACGTATTCGGAGGGAACGCCGAGTTGGAGGACGTCCCCGTCCAGCGAGGCAGGACGCACCTCGGAGAACCACATCGCGAAGGAGCTCTCGGGAAGTTCGCTCCGCGCCTTCTCGGTGACGCGAGCCCAGACGCCCTGGGCGGCTTGCTCAACTGAAGTGACGGCCATGCCTATCCACAGCACCTTTCCACATGTGTGGAAACCGTTGGGGAAGGAGAACGAGCGCCCACTACCGGGGAAGGAGTGGCGGGGCCGCCTTTGAAGCGGGCGGAGCATAGCACCGGCCTCCGGACGGCCGGAGGGCCAGGGGGCGGTTTTGGCGGCCTTTTCCACACCGAACGCGGCGACCTGCATCGATGGCTCCTCGATATACTGCGACGCGCGGCCGGACGGCCGCTCCTCCACTCGGGAGATCCGATGAAGCGCACATATCAGCCGAACAACCGCCACCGGAAGAAGACCCATGGCTTCAGGATCCGGATGCGTACCCGTGCCGGTCGCCGGATCCTGACGCGCCGCCGGGCCAAGGGCCGCACGCGGCTCTCCGCCTAGACGGACTAACGCGCCGCTCCCGAGTGAGCGCGCCGGAGCTCCGATCGAGCCGGTCGTGAGCAGGGATCGCGCGCACGCGCGGGGAGCGCCGGCGCACGGAGAGCGGATGGTAGTGTGGTTCGTGCCCGGCTCGGGCCGTGTTCGCTGCATCACGGGCAAGAAGATCGGGAACGCGGTCGAGCGAAACCGTGCCCGGCGGATCCTCCGGGCGGCATGGCGGTTGTCGGGCCTCGAGACTGGTGACGAATACGACGTGGTGCTCTCGGCCCGCCCCCGGATCGAGGGAGCGAGAGCCCAGGACCTGATGACCGAGATGACCGAGCTCGTCGAACGTGCTCGATTGACGGCCCCATGAACCCGGCACGTCGAGCCCTTCACCTGGCTGGAGCGCCTCTGCGGCTGCTCCTGATCCTGCTCATCCATGTCTACCGGGTGACCCTGGGAGGCCTGATCGCCGGGAACTGCCGCTTCTACCCTTCGTGCTCGCAGTACGCCGAGGGGGCGATCAAGTCTCGAGGTGCGGTCGAGGGAACGGCGCTCGCGATCTGGAGACTCGTTCGTTGCGGGCCGTTCACCAAAGGCGGCCTCGACCCCGTTCCGGCCCCGCGGAAGCACGCACCCCATGGGCACGGCGAGTATGACGGCGTCATACCGGACAGGACGGTCGCGTGATTGCGATCGGGGTGTGGCAGGGACTCCTGGATGCGATCGGCTGGCTCCTCGCACGGATCTACGACTTCATCCCCAACTACGGACTATCGATCATCGCGCTCACGGTTCTGACCCGCCTGGTCCTGCTGCCGCTCGGCATCAAGCAGATCCGATCGATGCAGAACATGCAGGCGATCCAGCCGAAGGTGAAGGCGATCCAGCAGAAATACAAGGGGAACCGCCAGAAGCAGAACGAAGAGGTCATGAAGATCTACCAGGAGGCGGGCGTGAATCCGCTCTCCGGCTGCTGGCCGATGCTCCTCCAGCTTCCGATCCTCGTCACGTTCTATTCGGTCCTGCGGTATCCGCAATCGCCGCCGCACCTACCTGCTGGGAGCGAGCTCCGGCTCACGATCGATCAGCAGATCGCCCCGAGCAACCTGCCCCCCGCCTCGGGACTGACCCTCGGGACCGTCAACCTGATGTGTTCTGCCCAGCAGGCGGGCACTCCTTCCGCCGAACTCAAGGACAAGAGCGGCAAAGTCGTCGGGACCATCGACTGTGGGCAGGGGGTCCCGACGAAGATCCCCTACTACCTCCTTGCGATCGCGATGGTCGCTACGACCTTCTTCCAGCAACGTCAGATGCAGAAATCGAGCCCGCCGGGCGCGAATCAGCAACAGCAGATGCTGACGCGCGTCATGCCGCTCCTGTTCGGATTCTGGGGGTTCTTCTTTCCGGCGGGTCTCGTCCTGTACTGGACGACCGCCAACCTGATCCAGATCGGCCAGCAGCGATTACTCCTCAAAGCCGCCCACATCGACGAGGGGACTGCCCCTGCGCTACCTGCGTCGCAGAAGAAGCCGGCACGCCGCGGCCTCTTCGCATCGATGATGGAGCGAGCGGAGCAGCAGCGGTCCGATCGGCAGGGCGGATCTTTCCGATCGAACCACAAGGGGACCACCGGAAAGACATCCTCCGGCGCGAAGCCTCCTTCAGGCCAGAAGGGTGGCTCGCGCCCGAAGGGCGGAACGAACTCCGCCTCCAAGGGCCGCTCGAGCGGCTCGACCGACGGCCCGAAGGCCGGCACGGGAGGCGCCGAGGACGGAAACGCGAAAGAGCCCGACGGGAACGATCCGTCGGATGGGAACCAGCCTGGGAACACAACGGGCCCTGGAGGCAACGGTGCAAGAGATCGAAAGAAGCGCCGGAAGCGTTGAGGAGGCCGTCGAGGCCGGCCTCGAGGCGCTCGGCGTAAGCGAGCAGGAAGTCGTCATCCAGATCATTCAGGAGCCGAAAGCGGGCTTCCTCGGTCTGCGCGGCCAGGACGCGATCGTGCGGATGCGACTGAAACGGATCGAAGAAGAGCAGTCGGTCGAGGAGCTGGAAGACCAGGCGGACCTCGTCTTGGACTTCCTCGAGGGCCTGTTGGACCGGATGGGCATCGAGGGATCCGTGGAGACCAACTACTTCGAAAAGACGATGTACGTCGACGTCCTGGGCCCGGAGGAGGACGACGACGACATGGCCCTCCTGATCGGGCGCCACGGCCAGACGCTGGAGTCACTCCAGGAGCTGGTCCGTGTCGCCGTCGGCCAGAAGACGGGAGAGCGATGCCGGGTCATGGTGGACGTCGAGGACTACAAGAAGCGGCGGCGGTCCCACCTGGCGGGGCGAGCGAAGAGCCTGGCGAAGAAGGTCCAACGGACCGGTCAGGAGGAGGCGCTCGAGCCCATGAACCCCTACGAGCGCAAGATCGTCCACGATGCTGCGGCCACCGTTTCGGGCGTCGCTACGGAGAGCTCCGGCGAGGATGCGGAGCGACACGTGGTGATTCGTAGGGCGCGCTAGCGTTTCACGTGAAACACAGGGGCGTCGGCCGGGAGGACCTTCGACCGGCTGCCGAACGGCTCGGCGTACCGCTACCGGATACGTCCGTCGACCGTCTCCTCGCGTATGAGGCTCTCCTTCTCGAAAAGGCCATCCCGTTCGGATTCATAGCCAAGTCCGACGAGCCTCGGCTCCGGGAGCGCCACGTCCTGGATTCCCTCAGGGCCGCCGTTGAAGTCGGAGATGCCAACCACCTGGTCGATCTGGGCTCTGGCGCCGGATTGCCGGGCATCGTCCTCGCGATCGTGGCTCCCCCTCTTCGGGTGGATCTCGTGGAATCTCAGCGCCGCCGAGCCGCCTTCCTGGAGCTCGCCGTCGAGCGCCTTGACCTCGCGAACGCGGCGGTCGTGGCCGGAAGGGCCGAAGAGCTCCCGCCCGGAACCACTGAGGTCTGCACCGCCAGAGCGTTCGCCCCACCCGCACGGGCCTGGGAGGTCGCGGAGCCTCTCCTGTCCCTAGGAGGCCAGCTGATCTACTTCGCCGGCGCCGGCGCGGGATCGCTCGAGGCTCCTCCCGGAGCCAGGATCGTGCGGACCCATGCCCCGACCCTTGAAAGCTCCGGACCGCTCGTTATCATGAGCCGGTAGTGGCCGAAACGACCTCCTCTCCTTCCCCGTCCCGGCCCCGATCGCGCTCCGAAACGGAGTCCGCATCGGCTCCCCCCGAAGGGCATGCCAAGGCTCGGATCATCGCGATCGCCAACCAGAAGGGCGGCGTCGGCAAGAGCACGACCGCCGTCAGCCTGGGTGCGGCTTTGGCGGAGGACGGCTACCGCGTCCTCGTCCTCGACCTCGACCCGCAAGGAAACGCCTCCACCGGTATGGGCATCCGTCACGAGACGCGGGACGTGACGGTCTACGACGTCCTTGCGACCGAGGCAAGTATCGAGCAGGCGATCGTGGAGACCCCCGTCTCAGGCCTGCACGCGGTCCCGTCGACGATCGACCTCGCGGGAGCGGAGATCGAGTTGGTGAGCCAGTTCTCGCGGGAGATGCGGCTCCGCCGAGCCCTCGATCCGATCCGAGAGGGGTCCTACGACTTCATCTTCATGGACTGCCCGCCGTCCCTGGGTCTGCTGACCGTGAACGCCCTGGCGGCGGCGGAGGAGCTGATCGTCCCGATCCAATGCGAGTACTACGCCCTCGAGGGCCTGGGGCAGCTCCTCCGCAACGTGAAGCTCGTGCAGCAGAACGTGAATCCCGGCCTCCAGCTGACCGGCATCGTCCTCACGATGTTCGACCCGAGGACCAAGCTCGCGGAGCAGGTCGTGGAGGAGGTCCGGAGGTACTTCGGTGGCCGCGTGTATGACTCCGTCATTCCCCGGACGGTCCGGCTCTCGGAGGCTCCCGGCTTCGGACAGCCGATCACGGTGTACGACCCGAAGTCCCGCGGGGCGGAGCGCTATCGCTCCTTGGCCAAGGAGGTAGCGGCCCGTCTTCCCTCCTCGGAACCCATCCCGGTCGTCGACGACGCGCCGCTGATGGTGGCGTCACCCGACGCTCCTCCCAGGGCCTCAGCACCCGAGCCCTCACCTCCCGGGGCGCAGGACCCGGCGGCCGAGCGGGACCCCAAGGAGCACGTTCCGCCTGAACGCGCGTCCGAGCCGACCGGACGCGACGATGCCCCTCCGAACCCCGAACCCGACCGCGTTTACGAGTTCGACCTCTCGGGCCCGAACGGAACGACGAAGGAGTCACTGCCCGGTCCACCCAAGCCTGTTCCACGGGTCGAGGCACCGGCTCCGCCGCCCCCGCGTGCCGCAGCGGCGACGAGCGCGGATGATGCTCCGGCGACCGTCGAGGGTGAGCCGCTGAGTCCATCCGATGAGGCGTCGCCGACGAAGCCGGAGGAAGCGGATCGAGCGGTGATCGCCCAGCTCGAGACGCCCTCGCCCGCCAAGTTCTTCGATCAGGAGGTCGCGGCGGAGCCGAGGAAGCGGAGATGGAGCCTGTTCAAGAAGGGAGAAGACCGATGAAGCGAGGGGGACTCGGCCGAGGGCTCTCGGCACTCATCCCGGCTGCCACCGAGGAGGTCGGGCTGTTCGAGGTGCCCGTGGGGGCGGTCCAGCCCAACCCAAGGCAGCCCCGGACCCTCTTCGCCGAGGACGCGCTCGAGGGGCTGACACTCTCGATCCGGGAGGTCGGCGTTCTCCAGCCCATCGTGGTTCGCAAGACGATGGAGGGCTACGAGCTGATCGCTGGAGAGCGGCGGCTGCGCGCCGCCCAACGCGCGGGCCTCGCGACGATCCCCGCGGTGGTCCGCGACTCCGACGACACGGAGTCCCTCCGCGAGGCCCTGATCGAGAACATCCACCGGGAGGACCTCGGCCCCATCGAGCTCGCCGAGGCGTTCCGGGAGCTCCTCGAGGAGCTCGACACCACACAGGAGACGCTCGCCGAGCGACTCGGGATGTCGCGTTCACACATCGCGAACACGATCCGTCTCCTCCAGCTTTCGCCGGAGGCTCAGCGGCTGCTCGCGGAGGACAAGATCCAGGCCGGCCACGGCCGCGCCCTGCTCTCGCTCGGCGACCAGGAGGCGCAGGTCTCCCTCGCGCTGCGAGCCGCGGCGGAGCAGCTCTCCGTCCGCGAGGTCGAGGAGCTCGTCCGCAACTACACCGAACATCCGGCCGCCACCTCGACGACGCCCGCGCCACCGAGGTCCGTTCCGCAGCGTGACGTCTCCGTCCCCGAGGTCGAGGAGATCCTCGCGGAGCAGCTGGCGACCCGCGTGACGATCCAGACGGGAAAGAGACGGGGGAAGATCACGATCGAGTTCGGTTCGCCGGACGACCTCGAACGGATCGTCTCGGAGATCGTCGGGTCGGGACCGGGGCTCGCACCGGACTGACCTTCCACTAGTCTGGTCCAGACTAGTGACCCCACGCCCCCTTCAGCTCCAGGCACGTTGCAGCGCGAACTGCACGAGGCGGTCCCAGAGGTCGGGAAGGTCCGCGCCCGCTGCTGAGGCAGCCATGGGGACCAGACTCGTCTCGGTCATGCCCGGTGAGACGTTCACCTCGAGCACCGTCGCCTTTCCGGCGGCGTCAACGATGAGATCCGCACGAGCGATGTCGCGCAGCCCCAGCGCCGAGAACGCCTGCGCCGCAACGGTTGCGGCATTCGCTGCCACTTGCTGATCCAGGCGCGCGGGAGCGAAATATTCGGTGGCGCCCGACGTGTAGCGAGACGCGTAGTCGTAGACGCCGGACTTCGGAACGATCTCCACGAGCGGCAGCGCCTCGGGAGGCTCGCCGGTGATCGCCGCCGCGATCTCGGTTCCGGAAACCTTCGATTCCACGACGGCGGCGTCGGAGAACGAGAGCGCGCCCATGACGGCGGCGGGGAGTTCTCCCTCGCGTTCGACGAAGCCGATCCCCATCGCGGATCCGCCGCGTGCCGGCTTCACCACCGCTGGAAGTCCAACGCGGGTCACGACGGCGGAAAGGATCGCGCCGGCGGACAGATCGCGGAGCGCGGAAGCCTGCACGACCGCCCACGGCGGCGTGGAGATGCCGTGCGCCCGCAGCGTCTCCTTCGCGAGAACCTTGTCGAACGCGATCTGGCACGCGAACGGGCCCGTACCGGTATAGGGAACTCCGAGCGTCTCCAGTACGCGCTGGACGGTTCCGTCCTCGCCGTCCTTGCCGTGCAGCGCGATCGCGCAGACGTCGAAGGCTCCGGCCCCGAGCGTTTCGACGAGAGGTGTCTCGGCGGGATCGATCAGGGTCGCGTCGTGGCTCCGCGACTCGAGCGCCGCCGTCACGCGATGGCCGGACCGGAGCGACACCTCGCGCTCGGGGGAGCGTCCACCGGCGAGGACCGCGACGCGACTCACGGGTTGAGGGAGCGGTACAAGGTTTCCTCGTCGGCGAGGAGCGTTCCCAGCCTGCGCACTCCCTCCTCGATCTCGCTCTCCGTGGGATAGCAGAAGGCGAGACGCATCCGGTCGCGTCCGCGACCGTCGGCGTAGAACGCCGTGCCCGGGACGTACGCGACTCGGCGCTCGACAGCCGCTGCGAGCATCGACGTTGCGTCGAGGTAGTCGGGAAGCGTCGCCCAGACGTAGAAGCCGCCGGCGGGCATGGTCCACGACGATCCCGCGGGGAAATGCGCGTCCAGCGCGGAAAGCATCGCGTCGCGGCGGTTCCGGTAGGCGTCGACCAGCGTCGTGAGATTGTCCCGCCACCGATCGCCCGCGAGATAGCGCTCGCTCACGAGCTGCATGAACGAGCTCGTGCACAGATCGGCTGCCTCCTTGATCTGCACCAACCGTTGCGCCACACCGGGTTCGGCGGAAACCCATCCGATCCGCACCCCCGGCGAGAAGACCTTGGAGAGCGTTCCGAGGTAGATCACGTTCTCCGGATCCAGCGTCCGGAGACAGGGGAGAGGTTCGCCCTCGAAGCGAAGCATCCCGTAGGGGTTGTCCTCGACGATCGGGATCCCCGCCTCGCGACAGATCGAGACGAGGTGCTCGCGGCGCGACAGCGAGAGGGTCACGCCCGCGGGATTGTTGAAGTTCGGCACGGTGTATACGAACTTGGGGCGGGCGCCGCGCACGAGCGCCTCCTCCAGCTCCTCGACGATCATGCCGTCGTCGTCCATCGCGATCGACACGTAACGTGGCTCGTACGCGCTGAAGGCGGACAGCGCGCCGACGTAGGAAGGCGCCTCCACGACGATCTCGTCGCCGGGGTCGATGAACACCTTGCCGATCAGGTCGAGCGCCTGTTGCGCGCCTCCCGTGACGACGATCGACTCGGGATCGGCGCCGGCACCCTCCTCGGCCATGAGGCCGGCGAGGCGTGCGCGGAGCTCCGGCAAGCCCTGGCCGCCGCCGTACTGGAGGGCCTCGGCCTGCCGGGTGCGCAGAACCTCCTCCACGACGGAGAGGACGTCCTCCGGCGGGAGCGCCTGCACGTACGGCATGCCTCCGGCGAGCGAGACCACTTCCGGTCGCGCCGCGACCGCGAAGAGGGCTCGCACCTCGGACGCGGACATACCTGCCGTGCGACGCGCGTACAGCTCGACGTAAGGGTCGACGGAGAACTCGGCCATGGAAGGGCCATGCTAACGCCGCCGCCTCGACGAGCCCGTGGATCAGCCGACTTCCGGGATGACCTCTCGCGCGAAGATCTCGAGCATCTCGGTGTCCTCATGGAGGAGGTGCTGGAGCATGATCCGCTCCACACCGGCGTCGGCGAAGGCGGAGAGGCGCTCTGCGGCGCGCTCCGGGGTGCCGACGATCGCGCCGCCTTCGTCAAGCTCCTTTACGTACGCGTCGAGGTCTCCGTCGAAGTCCTCGTCGCTTTCCGCCATCCTTCGCGCCCGTCTCCGGAGGTCGTCCTCGTCGGCGCCGACCAGGATCGTGTGCATCAGCGACATCGTGACCTCGGACGGATCCCGGCCGCTCCTCTCGATCGCCGCCCGCACGTTCGCATAGCGGCGTCCGATCTCCTCCGGCATCGCGTGGTAGGTGTTGAACTCGTCCGCCCACCGCGCGACCAGCCGGGACATCACGGGTCCGCCGTCTCCTCCGACGATGATCGGCGGGTGCGGTCGCTGGACGGGCTTCGGCGCGAAGCGGCAGTCCTCCAGAGCGTAGAAGGCGCCCTCGAACGTGAGCGCTTCCTCGGAGAAGAGGCCGTGGACGATCTCCAGCTGTTCGGCCAAGCGCTCGAACCGCTCGGCCGTCGGCGGGAACGGGAAGCCGTGGGTGCGATGCTCCTCCTCCCACCATCCGGCGCCCATGCCGAGCTCCGCGCGGCCGCCGGAGATGTGATCGACGGTGGTCGCTGCCTTCGCGAGGACGACGGGGAGACGGAACGTGATCGGCGATACGAGCGTGCCGAGGCGGATGCGCTCCGTGACGGCCGCGATGCCGGCGAGGACCGTCCAGGCGTCGGAGGAGCCTCGGTCGGGTGCTCCCTGCACGGAGTAGTAGTGATCCGAGGTGAAGAGGCCCTCGTAGCCGAGGTCCTCCGCGGCGCGGGCGAGCGCGATCCAGTCGGACCAGCGGACGCCCTCCTGCCCCTCGATCATCACGCAGTAGCGCATGCCCTCGCTCCTCCCGGCTCGCCTCGGCGGAGCCTATCGAGAAGCGGTGCTCCCGAGCTGAGCGAGACGCTCCGGCTACGGGAGGCGCTGGCGAACGCCGCGAACCCCGCGGTCGAGGAGATCCGGCCGGCGCTCCGCGATCCCGTAGAGCACCTCGTGCCACGGTCCGATGCGGTGATAGAAGAGTGAGCGGTCGAAGATCGGCTCCGCGGAAGTCCGTTGACCCGCGTATCCGGAGCGGACGCCCTCCGCGACCACAGACGGGGTGGAGTGCAGCAGCCATCCGAAGTCGATGGCCGGGTCGCCGATACACGCGTCGCTCCAATCGATCACTCCCGTAACCGAGTCGCGAGAGCAGAGGATGTGATCCGGACCGAGGTCGGCGTGGACGAGGGTCGGTTCGACGGAGGCGGCACGCTCCGTGAAGTCGTCGAACATCCGGCAAGCGCGGATGCGCTGCTCGGGCGACAGGAACGGGTACACGACGCCCTCGCACTCGTTCCGAAGCAGATGAAGCTCATGCATCCAGGTCGTTGCGTCCGTTCGCGTGAGCTCACCGGCGCGCTCTGGCGGGAACCCATGGAGAACGCCGAGGAAGCGTCCGAGCTGTTCTCCGATCGATCGCGGATCGACCAAGGCGTCGGCGATCTCGTCGATCGGTTCACCTTCGATCTTGCGATACGCGACGAACGGCGCCGGTTCGTCGTCCGCGACGAGCTCGAACCGCGGGACGGGGAGCGGGAGCACTGGGCCGAGCTGCGGGAGGAGCCGCGTCTCCTTGCGGAGCCAGTCCTTCACTTCCTCGCGGCGCGGGACGCGCACGATCCACGAGCCGTTGACCTCGAACACCGCGTAATCCCAGCCGCCTTCGATCTCCGTCCCCGTCGCGACGGGCACTCCGAGGAGCTCGGACAGGCGGCCGGGGAGCTCGATGCGCCGCATGCTACGCGCGGCTGTTGAGAGTCGCTCGGGCCGGCCCTAGAATCCGCGCCACGGACCAGGTCTCCACCTCCGAGGTCGCGCGAGCGACGAGAGCCGTGCTGCTTGGCGCCGTGCTCGGCGCGGTCCTCGCGCTGCTCGCCGGCCGTCGCCGCGAGCGGAACTGAGCCTCCGCCGATGTCTCCGCACGTCGCCGATATCGAGCTGGAGACGTTCAAGCACATCCCGGCGGAGTGCCAGACGGCGCTCTATTGGGAGCTCCTGTCCGATGCGGACGCCGAGGACGCGCGGTTCCAGAAGGAGGAGTGGTTCTCCTCGACGCTTCTCGAGTGGGGCACGTGCGGCAAGCTGATCCTCGAGGAGGACGCGGTCCTCGGCTTCGCGCAGTACGCCCCCGCGACCCTCTTCGCGCGCCTTTCGGAGTTCCCCACCGGCGAGGTCTCCGACGACGCCGCGTACCTCGGCTATTGCTATCTCGACGCGAACGCGCGAGGGAGGGGTTTGGGGCGGCGACTGACCGGCGCCGTCGCCCGCGACGTCGTGGAACGAGGCTATCGCGCGCTGGAGGCGATCGGCGACCGGGAATGGGACGGTGGCTGGGTGCTCCCGGTCGCGTTCCTCGAGGCGTCGGGCTTCACGGTGCTGAAGGACGACCCGCGGTATCCACTCCTTCGCCTCGACACGCGCGAAGAGCGCGAGCCGATCGAGGCGATGGAGGCCGTGGAAGTGGAGATCCCGGTCGCGGACGCGATGGAGTAGGAGCGTCCCGGACTCCCGCTAGCCCGCCCGTTCCGCGCTCGAGGAGATCGCGCCGAAAAACCGCTCCACGCCGTCGGCGATCGCGCGCGCGACCCTCGCGCGGAAGTCCGGATCCTCGAGGAGCTCGGCCTCCTTGAGGTTCGTGAGGAAACACGGCTCGACCTGGACGGCCGGCATCCGGGTTTCGCGCAGGATCGAGATCGCGAGCGGATGCGTTCGCCCGTCCATCAAGCCGAGGTCGGAGGCGAGCCGCTCCTGGATCAGATCCGCCAGGCGCTCCCCGGCCGGAGAGTGCGACGTGTCCGTTCCGAAGTAGAAGCAGGTGGAACCCTCCGCTCCGGGATCGGCGTCGCCGTTCAGGTGCACGGAGATGCACACGTCGACGCCGAGGTCGTTCGCGGCTCGCGCTCGTTCTCCCGGGCTCGGATCCGCGGGCCCCGTCCGCAGGAGCGTCGGCTCCGCGCCGCGCGACTGGAGCTCCTCCGCCAGGGCGAGCGCCAGGAGCGGAGTCACTTCCGCCTCGGAGCGCCCGCTCGGATTGCGGTTCCCCTCGTCGGAGGGACCGTGGCCGGGATCGATCCCGACGCGGGCTCCGACCAGCGAGGAGTCCATCGACCGGAGCGATTCCTGTTCCCGCACGACCGCCCGGCTGGGAGCCTCGAGCGGAGGACGGAGCCGCTCGAGCGCGGTCAGCGTCTCGGGACCGACGATGCCGTCGACGTCGTGGCCGACGTTGCGCTGGAAGTCCCGGATGGCGACGCCGGTCTGCGCGCCGAGGATCCCGTCCTCGCGTCCGGCGTCGAACCCGAGCGCGTTCAGCCGGCGTTGGAGGGCACGGACGTCGTCTCCCCGGAAGGGGCGATATCTCAGGTAGAGGGTTCGATCTCCGAGCCGGTATCCGGCCTCGATGAGGTCGGTCCAGGTCTCCGGCCCGACGCGACCGTCCACAAGAAGGCCCCGGCGCTGCTGGAACGCCTTGACGGCAGCTTCCGTCGTCTCGCCGAAGCGGCCCTCCAACTCCCCGGCGTCGATCGAGGCGCCGAGCGCGACGAGGCGGTGCTGGACATCGCGGACGTCCTCACCTCGAGAGCCGGAGCGGATGATGCGCATGCTGCGCAGTCTCCGGCTCGCGGAGTCCTTCGACAAGCGGAACGGAGATTCAGCTCGCGGTCTGAGCGGTGATGTGCGGGTCGATCTCCTTGAGGATCGCGTCCTTGCCGCGGGCGCCGACGACGCGGGCCTTCTCCTCTCCGGAGACGAAGACGATGAGTGTGGGGATCGACATGACGCCGTACTTGCGCGTCACCTCGGGGTTCTCATCGATGTTCAGCTTCACGACCGAAAGCGTCTCGCCTTTGTCGCGTCCGATCTCCTCGACGACCGGAGAGACCATGTGGCACGGCACGCACCACTCCGCCCAGAAATCGACGAGCACCGGCGCCTCGGAACCGACGACCTCGGATTCGAAGTCCTGGTCGGTCACGTCCTTCACATCCGCCATGCGATCCGCTCCTTCTGCTCTCGCCGGCGCGCCGGCTTACTCGTGGTGGGCCAGGAACCGTTCGGCGTCGATGGCCGCCTTGCACCCCATGCCGGCCGCCGTCACGGCCTGACGATAGATCGTGTCGACGACATCGCCCGCGGCGAAGACGCCGGGAACGCTCGTGCGCGTGTACGGCTCCTCCACCACGATGTAGCCGTTGTCGAGCTCGAGCTGTCCCTCGAAGAGACTCGTGTTGGGCGTGTGGCCGATCGCGACGAACACTCCGTCCGTCGCGAGCTCCCTCGTCTTCTCCGTCGTGAGGTCGCGGAGACGCACCGCCTGCACGGCGCCGTCGCCCAGCACCTCATCGACGACCGAGTTCCACACGAACGAGATCTTCGGGTTCGCCTCCGCGCGGTCCTGCATGATCTTGGAGGCGCGGAGCGCATCGCGGCGGTGAACGACGGTCACCTTGCTCGCGAACTTCGTGAGGAACGTGGCCTCCTCCATGGCGGAGTCGCCGCCGCCCACGACGACCAGCTCCCGGTCGCGGAAGAAGAAGCCGTCGCAGGTCGCGCACGAGGAGACGCCGCGGCCGCGGAGCTTGTCCTCGCCGGGAACGCGGAGCCACTTGGCCGAGGCGCCGGTGGAGATGATGACGCTCTTGGCGCGCCACTCCTGGTCGCCCGACCACACACCGAAGGGCCGGCTGGACAGATCGACCCGGTCCACCGCCTGGTGGAGGAGCTCCGCGTCGAAGCGCGCGGCCTGCTTCTCCATGGCTTCCATCAGCTCGGGGCCGAGGATCGCGTCGGGGAACCCCGGGTAGTTCTCGACCTCGGTCGTGATCATCAGCTGACCGCCCGCGTCGTATCCCTTCAGGACGAGCGGGTTGAGGTCGGCCCGCCCCGCATACAGGGCAGCGGTGTAGCCGGCGGGGCCCGATCCGATCACGACGACGTTGCGTGTTTCAGCCACGGTTGTGCTCCATTCTCCCATAGGGAAGAACGCCTCCTTATTCCGTACCCAGTCCGCAGGCCGGACGCGGGGAGGTCCGGTGTCGGTCAGCCCTGGAGGAGATGCTGGGTGAACGAGAGGACCGAGCAGTCCCGGCTGGAGACGACCCACACCGCGATGCGTTCCGGTCCTCCGTTCGAGCCCGGAAGCTTGTAGACGCCGAGATCGGCGGGCTTCCCGTCGAACGTGGCCTGGATCAGCTCGACCGGGCGCTCGTCGCCGCGGAGCTTCGCGCCCCTCGTGAGGCAACTGGTCACCTCCGCGGCCTGGTCGTTCGAAGCGAGCGATGTCTGCGCAACCGGAAGGCGCCCGGCCGCCGCCACCGCCGCGAGCCGTTCGATGCCGGCCTCGTCGTAGTCGTGACCCGGTTGGAGAGCGACACCGCTCGCCTGCGGAACCGCGCGCCCGTCAGCCGGGCTTGTCAGCTCCGGTGCGGCGGCCGCTCCGCTCGAGGTGCCGCCGCTCTGGGAGGAGTCCGAAAGCCCGTTGAAGACGAACACCCCGATCACGATCGCCGCGGCGGCGGCGATCGCACCCAGCCACGCGGCTGGATTGGAGCGCTTCCGCGGCCTGCCGCCGAACACCTCCACGACGGGCCCTTCGTGCGGTTCCCGCCGCACCGCGTCGAGGATCTCTTCGGTCAGGCCCGCGGGAGCTTCCACCGGCGGCTGCGCCTTCAGCTGCTGGTTGGCGAGCCGGGCGGACCGGACGTCGGCGCGGCAGCGTTCGCACGTCGCCAGGTGCGCGTCGACCTCGGCGCGGTCGCGTACGCCGAGGTCCCCGTCCACGTAGTCGGCGAGGAGGTCGTCGGGATGGGTCATGGCTTCGTCGTTCCCTCAGACGCTTCGGAGGTGCCTGCGCGTTCCGTCTCCCCGGCGAGGATCCTGCCGAGCGCGACGCGCGCGCGATGACATCGGGACTTCACGGTGCCGACCGGAAGACCGAGGATCTCCGCCACCTCCTCGACCGGAAGGTCCTCCATGTCGCGGAGGACGAGCACGGCGCGGAACTCCTCGGGCACGAGCGCGAGCGCGTCGCGGACCTCCAGCCGCTCGGCCACGCGACCCGCCGGGTCCTCGATGTGCGACGCCGCGACCGGCTCCGGCACCTCCGCGACCGGCTCGGGCGTCCGGGAGCGCTTCCGAAGCAGGTCGTAGGTCGCGTTCACCGTCACGCGGTGCAGCCACGTCGTGAACGCCGCGTCGCCCCGGAACGAGGAAAGCTTCCGGTACGCCGTCACGAACGCGTCCTGGGCCGCGTCGCGGGCGTCCTCCTGCCGCCCGGTCATCCGGAGCGCGATCGAGTAGACCCGTGCCTCGTGACGGCGAACGAGCTCCGCGAAGGCCTCGTCGTCTCCGTCGGCGGCGCGGCGGGCGAGGGCTCCGTCCTCGACGCCCGCGCTCATCGAGGACCCGCGACCTCGACCTCGGAGATCGCGGCACGGTTCCCGTCTGCGGTCGGAACGACCGACGTGCACCACACCAGGACGTAGCGCCCGGTGCCGTCGACCGAGATCCGCTCCGTTCGCCCCGCTCCGTAGGGCCCCGTCACCGACTGGCGAGCCTCCGCGGCGCTGTCACCGATCCCGACCTCGAAGCGGAACCCGTCCACCGGCGTCAGGACCCGGATCTGCGAGACCGTGCGCGCCGTTCCGAGGTCGAAGAGCAGTCCGACCCCCGGCTTGTTCAGCACGCCGTCGAAGTAGTTCTCGGTATGCCAGGAGGTCGCGAGATCTCCATCGGCCGCGAGCCCGGCCTCTGCGTCGTCCTCGATGCCGTCTCCGAACGGGTCGTAGCTCCTCACCGCTCGGATCGGGATGCGCCCGGTCGTCCGGGCGGAGCTCGGCGAGGAGCTACCCGCCTTCGGCTCGATGCCGAGCGGCCCACCGACCTCGAGGCGTCCGAGCGCGAGGCCGATCGCGATCGCGAAGCCGACGCCGACGACGAGCAGGAGGGGAACGAGCATCCACGAGCGGAAGAACGACGGGTTCTTCTCCGGAACGACGACGACCTCGGGTCCGCTCCGCGAAGGCGCGTCGGCGAAACGCTGGAGCACGGCGCGGAACTCCTCCGCGGTGGGCGTCTCCTCGCCGGAGGAGGCGAGAACCCTGCGGACGGCGTCGTCGAGATCGCGCGGGATGCCGGCGCGGAAGGAGCGGGCGGACGGCGCCTCTTCCTCCGGCGGAGGCGACCCCGTGACTGCCTCGAACAGCAGCGCCGCGGCGGAACGCACGTCTCCTGCCTCGGTCGCGCCCGAGCCGTCCGGCCGCCCGAAGCCGGCGAGGCGCACGCGCCCGTCCTGCCCGAGGACCACCTGCTCGGGAGCGACGCGTCCGTGCACGACGTCCAACCGATGGCCGCATGCGAGGGCGGTCAGGACCGACGCGACGATCGACGCCGCGCGGCCCGGCGACAGTGGCCCCTCGCGATCGAGGACGACGCGGAGCGTTTCCCCCGGCACGAACTCCGTGACGACGAAGAGCCGCCCAGTCTCGCTGTCGGTTCCGGCGTCGAGGATCCGCTCCACCGAAGCATCGGCGAGCCGCGCGGCCGCGATCAGGTCGTGCTCCGCCGACGAGTGCGCGCCGTTGCTCGTTTCGACGAAGGCGACGGCCACCTCGCGGCCGAGGACCTCGTCCTGGGCGCGCCAGATCTCCTCGTCCGTTCCCCGGTCCAGTCGATCGCGGAGGGAATAGCGCCGCGCGAGCGCCCGCGGGCGCTGGTCGAGCGTCATCGCTCTAGGGGGGAGGCGCCGAGGTGTCCGTCTCCCGGAGCTCTCCCCATTTCTTGGTGTAGGAGAAGCGTTGGATGACGACCGTCGGGGCCTTCTTGGCGAGCGTGACCGTCACGTCGCCCGTCTGCTTGTTCACGTTCATCGACACGAGCCGGGCACCGCCGGCTTTCGCCGTTTGGCTCGCCGCCTGTTCCGCTTGCTGGACGTCGCCGGTCGTCTTGTAGGTATTGGCGCCGTCGAACGCGGTCTGCTGGGCCGTGTTCGAGAGGCTCGTCTTGGTGACGACGATCGCACCGCCGTCGATCGCAGCGACGACGAGCAACGCCAGGATGAGGAGCCCGACCACGAGTCCCTTTCCGAGGAGGCCGTTCTCGTCGGAAAGGAGGCGTCCTTCGACACGACGCGAACGGATCATCGGCGGAACCTCGAGCGGAGCGAGGTGGTGATCAGGGAAAGCTCCTCCATCCGCAGCAGAAGGGCCATCGCGACGAACACTAGCAGTCCGATGGCCACCGAAAGCAGCACCTGCGCCCCCTGCGTCAAGACCGTGGAGACGCCCAGGGCGCTCTCCATCAGGCGCGAGGTAAGCCAGGCCGCCGCAGCGGTGACGACCCCGGCCGCGAGGACCTTGGTGAGGCCCCGGACGATCTCGCGGCCGTTCATGCCTCCGAGCCGTCTGCGGAGGATGAGCACGGCCACGACGGAGGCGAACGTATACGCGGCCGCGAGACCCAGTGCGAGGCCGCGAACCTCCAGGCCCAGCGCGAAGAAGAAGAGCAGGTTGGTGGCCGTGTTGACGACGAAGGACGCCACGTTGATGAGCGCCGGGGTCTTCGAGTCCTGCATCGCGTAGAACGCGCGCAGCAGGAGCTGGAAGGCGGAGTACGAGAACAGTCCGAAGGAGAAGAACACGAGCGCGTCGGCGACCCGCGAGGCGTCCTGCGGGGTCGTCGCTCCTCCGTGCTGGATCACGAGCCGGACGATCGGCACCGCAAGGACCATGTACCCGAACGCCGCGGGGATCAGCACGAATCCGGTCGCCCGCAGCCCCTGTGACAGGAGATTGCGGAAGCCGTCGCGGTCTCCCGCGACCCAGCGCGAGGACATGGCGGGTAACAACGCGGTGAAGATCGCCACTGCGAAGATCGCGTGCGGAAGCTGGAACAGGATGAACGCGTCGAAGTACACGGTGTAGCCGCGAGCTCCGGCGGCGAGGACGATCACGACGAACAGGCCGAGCTGGTTCGCCGCGACGTAGAGGAACGTCCACGAGGCGAGCTTCCCGATCCGGCGGACGGCAGGGTGCGTCGCGTCCGGACGCCAGGCGAAGCGGAAGCCGGTCTTGCGGAGCGAGGGCCACAGCGCGAGCGTCATCGCGATCACGCCGGCGGTCGTTCCGAGCGCGAGCACGTACCGCTGCGCGGTCGTGAGGCCGTCCGGCGTCGGAACGCCGGGGCCGTGCATCGCGGCGAACGCGAGGAACGTTCCGATCACGATGACGTTGTTGAGGATCGGAGCGAACATGGTCGCCGCGAAGCGGCCATTCGCGTTCAGCAAGCCGTTCGCGATCGCGCCGATGCCGTAGAAGACGATCTGCGGCATGAACCAGCGGAGGAAGAACGTGGCGAGCGCGCGTTCCGCCTCCGCCCCAGGCCCGGTGACCCTGAGCGTGTAGAGCCGCACGATCACGGGCGCCGCGACGATCCCGACCAGCATGATCACGGTGAGCACGATCGTTGCCAGCGTGAAGACCCTCCGAGCGACCTCGTTCGCCTCCTTCCGGCCGTGCTGCTGGAGCCACTCCACGAAGACGGGGACGAAGACCGACGTGAGCACGCCGCCGAGTACGAGCTCGTAGACGATGTTCGGCGTGTTGTTCGCGACGTTGTAGGCGTCCGCGAGTCGCGTCTCCGCGACGCCGATCGCGAAGGCCATCGCGGAGAGACGCAGGAACCCGGTCAGGCGCGACAGGGTGATGCCGACCGACATCGTCGCGGTGTTGCGGAGGAATCGAGAGGAGGTGTTCCGGGGGATGTCGCTCGCGAGCGCCTCCGCGCCCTCGTCGGGTTCCAGGCTCACGTGGCGCTCGTCTCCGGCTCGGGTGCGGACGTGGGCTCGGTCCCGCGCTGCGCGCGGCGGGTCGCGACCGCTCGGCGGATCCAGAGCGCGAGGAGGACCACCAGCGCTCCGATCGTGATGAGCAGCGCGATGCGGTTGTACGCGGTGGAGCGAACGATCAGCGTCGCCGAGCTGAGCACCTTGCCGGACGGCGTCCGGACGAGCACCTGCACCGGAAAGCGCCCCGTTGTGTTCGGGGTGACGCCGAACGAGAGGGTCGAATCCGTCGACGTCAGACCCACCGACCGAGAGTTGCCGTTCGCGAAGCTGAGCCGCGGCGACACGAGCTGCACGGTGACATGCAGCGGCGTTCCCGAAGCGTTGACGATGTGCACGGGGATGGAGGAGACGGTGCCGCTCGACGTGAGGGTCACCGGCTGGCTGACGTCGGCGCGCACCTGCGAGAACTGTGCAGCGATCGTCGTGTGCACGACCTCGATGAACGGCCGACCGAGTCGCTCCGCGCTCGTGAAGTCGTCGGCCTCCGCGAACAGCAGCGACGTCTCCAGCGCGGCCGGGAGCGGGCTCGCGCCGACGAGCGCCGAGCGGTAGGCGTCGATCCGCTTCCGTGCCTTCTTCACCGACTGGACATAGTCGCCGCTGAACGTCGGACCGCGCCACACGCCGACGTGGGAGACGGTGCTGGCGGGCTTCGACTCCGCGAGCTTGGTCGCCTTCAGCGCATCGAGCCACGGCGCGGAGGCGACTCCGCGTGCGAACGGTCCGAAGAAGGACGAGGGGATCGGAAGCTGCTCCGGAAGCATCAACGCGACGTTCCGGACGACGCTCGGGCTCTCCAGCCAGATCGCGGCGAGGTCGGCGACGAGGAGGTGCGCGCCGAGGACAGGGTCCTCTCCCACGAGGGGTGAGGAAAGCATCGCTTGGATCTGCCCCTCCGGCACGATCGCGCCGAGCGAACGCGACTTCCCGAGCGGGATCTCCTGGAGAGGCGGCTCGTCGGAGACGAGTCCGGTCGGAGAGGCCTCTGCCGCGTTGCCGTCGAGCAGGAGGAGCGTCGTTCCCTGCCGGGCGAGCTGCTGGATGCTGGTGGGGTCGATCGCCGACTGTGGCGGCCGGGTGACCCTCTCATCGAGGGTGGCCTGACGGAACCGGTTGTGGAGGAGCGACTGCCCGCGCTGGAGCTGCGTCTCGACGTCGCCTCCGAGGCCGGAGTTGACGAGGGCCGGTAGCAGCGGATCGGAGAAGGGCATCGCCGACATCTCCACCTGGTCGGCGCTCACGATGTGCGCCAGGTCGTCGAGCGCCTGTTTCGCGTTGGCCGCTCCGCCCTGTCCGGCCGGCACGTGTCGGAGCGTTCCTCCGTCCCTCACCGTGTAGCCGTTCGCCATCCGTTCGAGCTGCGCGACGAGCGCGGGGTCGATCGCCACATCGACGTGTGCCGCTCCCGTCGTCGGTGAGATCGATCGGAGCGCTCCGATCTCAGCCGCGAGCCTTCCTCCGTCTGCGAGCTGGCGCTCCAGCGTCGGGTTGCGGAAGACGCCGCCCGGCTGGAACACGATCGGGGCGTCGAGCACGAAGGTCCACGCGAGACCCAGCGGCGTCTTCGGCGTCTCCACCAGATAGATGACTGGCGTCCGAAGCGTCGCGAGCGAGCGGGAGCCGCTGCCGAAATCGATCTTCATCGGATACAGCAGCGACGCCACGTTCGGCAGGAACTTCAGGTTGCGGCTCACGGTGAACGTCCGGGAGCTGTTTGGTTCGAGTGTCCCGGAGAGCGGCTTCATGATCGCCACGCCCTGGGTGAGGGTGGGGTCTCCCGTCAGCGAGAGCTGGAACTGAGAGACCGAGCTCACGGGCTGCAGGACGGTGATCTGAGCGGAGAGGTCGGAGAGCGTCTGCGAGGTCGTGTTCGTGGCCCGGAACGTGACGTCGACCTCGGGGTCCTTCGGAGAGTTCCAAGGCGTCTGCCGCACGAGGGAGAGGATGACTCCCTGCTGCTCCTGCGCGGCTGAGGGCGGCGCGACCGAGACGAGCAGCGCGAGCGTCCCGAGGCACGCGAGGATTCGCTTCACTGGACATCTCATCCTAGAGCGGCCCCCGTCGGCGGACCGGTCATCCGGCGCGGCCGCCCGCCATGGCGCTGATCTCCTGCACGGCGAAGAGGAGGGCCACGGCGATCAGAAAGACGCCCACGGCGAGCCGGAGGGTCCGATCCTTCGCCCGGAGCGCGAGCGTCGCACCGATGCGAGCTCCCGGAACGACCCCGACGGTCAGCACCAGGAAGATCGCCCAGTCGATGTGGCCGAGCAGCGCATGGACGATCGTTCCCGGAACGACCAGGGCGGAGATCACGACCAGGGAGGTTCCGAGCGCGCGTTTGAGCGGCATCCCGAGGATGGTCGTGAGGATCGGGACCATGATGATGCCGCCGCCGACGCCGAGGAGCCCGGAGACGAACCCGGCCGCGAACCCGGCGATCGCGTAGGACATCCCCGGCGTCGTGCCGCGGGGCCGGATGGCGTGCTCTCCGCCCTGCATCACCCGGACCGCCTGGACGGCGAGGAGCACCGCTGTCACGATCAGCAGCAGGTGCGCGTTGACCACCTCCGTCAGCAGCGCGCCGAGGATCGCGCCGACCGCGCCAGGTCCGACCGCCCATCTCGCGGCGCGGAAGCTCACCTGGTCGGCCTTCGAATAGGTGTACGCCCCGACGAGCGCGGTCGGAAAGATCACCGGGAGCGGCGTCGCGACCGCCACGATCGCGGAGCCGCCGAGGAGGATCGAGATGGCGGGTGTCGTGATGATGCCGCCGCCGACGCCGAACGCTCCGGAGAGGATGCCGGCGAGGAAGCCGACGAGGAGCCCGAGGACGATCTGCTCCGGGCTCATCGAGCGAACGAGCCGAGCGGCGTTCCGTCTCGACCGGTCACGAGAGGAGCTTCGCGGCGCGCTGCAGAACCTCGCGCTCTCCTTTGTATGAGGCGGTGCGGAGCGCGTCCTCGAGCGGGAACCAACGCACCTCCTCCATCTCGAAGTCGTGGTCGTTCACGTCGCCCCCGGTCTGCCGAAGCAGGAAGAAGTGCACGACCTTCGCGACGCGGATGCCCTCCCACACGTAGAAGTACGACGTCTCCCCGAGTGGCTCCTCGAGCTCGGTCTCCAGGCCCGTCTCCTCCCGGGCCTCGCGGACGGCGGTTGCCTCCTTCGCTTCGCCATCCTCGATCAGGCCTTTGGGAAGTCCCCACGCGAGATCGCCGCGCTGGGTGCGCCGGGAGGCCAGCGCGATCTCAACCTCTCCCTCGCCGGTGCGCCGGTACACGACGCCGCCCGCGGAGACCTCCCGCCGCGTCCTCACGCGACGGGCGCTCGCAGGCTCGCTGGGTAAGCTCCGCGCGTGGTCAACGCGATCATCGACTTCCTTCAGCCGTACCTGTCTCCGCCGTGGGGCTATCTGATCGTCGGGCTCGCGACGCTGCTCGAGAACTCGATCGGGATCGGCGTGATCGTGCCGGGGGAGACGATCGTGATCCTCGGGGGAGTCTATGCGTCGGAGGTCGGGAAACCGCCGCTCTGGCTCCCCGGCGTGATGATCGCCGCCGCCGTCGGCGCGGTGATCGGGGACAACATCGGCTATTGGATCGGAAGGCGGTTCGGCCGAGGGTTCCTGGAGCGGCACGGGCACCGCGTGTTCATCTCCAAGGAACGGCTGGACAAGGGCGACGAGTTCTACAAGCGGCACGGCGGGAAGACCGTGTTCCTCGCCCGGTTCGTTCCGGTGGCTCGGAGCGTGGGGATCATCCTGGCGGGGGTATCTGAGATGCCCTGGAAGCGCTTCTTCGTCTACGACGTCGCGGGAGCGGTCCTCTGGGCGATCGGGAACGCGACGCTCGGCTATCTGGCCGGCAAGAGCTACGACACCTGGTAGGGCTACGCCAACCAGATCGTGCTCGGGATCGTGGTCGTGGCCGCCCTGGCCTTCGGAGGCTCAAAGTTCGTCTCCTGGCGCCGAAGTAAGAAGGCAGAGACCTCCAAGGCCTGAGGGGTCTCCCGTGCCCGGCGAGCGCCGGGAGCGGCTTCGACGCTTCGGAGGACGGCAGGATGCACGCGGTCGACTACCTTCGCCACGCCGTGGAGATGGGGGCGAGCGACCTCCACCTCAAAGTGGGGAACGTTCCCTTCATCCGGGTGGACGGAGCCCTTCAGCCGACGGAGTTCCCGGAGATGGAGCCGGAGGACACGGTCGCCGTCGCGACCGAGCTCATGCCCGAGCACCGGCAGAAGGAGTTCGCGGAGCGGAACGAAGCCGACTTCGGCTACACGCTCCCGGGAGTCGGGCGGTTCCGCGTCAACGTCTTCCGCCAGCGCGGCCAGGTCGGGCTCGCGATCCGGCGCGTGCGTTCGGAGGTGCCCTCGTTCGAGGAGCTCCTGCTGCCCCCGGTGATGTCGCGGCTCGCGGAATCATCGCGCGGACTGATCCTCGTCACCGGCCCGACCGGGACTGGAAAGACCACGACGATCGCTTCGATGATCGGCCACATCAACCGGACGCGCCGCGCGCACATCGTCACGATCGAGGACCCGATCGAGGTCGTGCACCAGGACGAGCTCTCGATCATCCAGCAGCGGGAGATCGGGCCCGACACCGAGTCGTACATGGACGCGTTGCGCGCGGTCGTGCGGCAGGACCCGGACGTCATCTTCGTCGGAGAGATCCGCGACCCCGAGTCGGCACTGTCGGCGATCCAGGCCGCGGAGACGGGGCACCTCGTCATCTCGACGCTCCACACGATCGACGCGACGGAGACGATCAACCGGATCCTGGACCTGTTCCCCCCGCAGCAGCAGCGGGAGGTACGGACGTCATTCGCGGGAGCGCTGCGGGGGATCGTCTCCCAGCGGCTCGTGGTACGCGCCGACGGGAAGGGGCGCGTACCGACGGTGGAGGTGCTGATCAACACCGGGCGCGTGTTCGAGCGGATCGTCGATCCGGACCAGACCGCGGAGATCCTCGACGTGATCGCGGAGGGTGACTTCTACGGCATGCAGACCTTCGACCAGGCGCTCGTGAAGCTCGTGCAGGAGGGCATGGTGACGGAGGCGGATGCGCGCGATTCGTCCACGAACCCGCACGACTTCATGCTGGCACTGCGCGGGTCGATCCAGAACCGCGGCCCGAAGGTGTTGGACGCGTCGTAGGAGCAGCTTCGCTCACACGCTCTCACCCGCCGCCCGCTTCGCG
>JBJMLP010000169.1:0-3479 GCA_045805245.1 Actinomycetota bacterium
CGCTCGAGATCGCGCGGCGTCACGACCTCTCGATCGTTCGCTCGCACGTGCACGTCGGTGACGGGTTCCTCACGCGCGGGCTTCCGAAGTTCGAGGGCGCGATCGAGCGGCTCTCCGCGATGGTGCGCACGCTCGTCGACGTCGGCTGTCCGATCGAGGAGATCAACACGGGGGGAGGACTCGGCGTTCCGCTCCAGGAGGGCGACGAGCCGCTCGACGTCGATGCCTACGCGGAGGTTCTCGCGCGCCACCTCGGCGGCTTCGGCGTCACGATCGCCTGCGAGCCGGGCGACTTCCTGGTCAAGCAGAGCGGCACGCTCCTCGCCGAGGTCGTGACGGTCGAGGATCGGCTCGGCACCACGTTCGTCGGGCTCGACGTCGGCTGGAACGTCGTGAGCGATCATTTCGTCTACAAGATGCCGATCGAGCAGGTCCTCGCTCGCGCTGCCGACGCGCCGAGGACCCAGCGGGTCACGATCTCCGGCCACATCAACGAAGGCAACGATCTCTTCGCGGAGGACTACCCGTTCCCGCCGGTGTCCGAGGGCGACATCGTTGCGATGATGAGCGTCGGCGGATACAACCAGTCCATGGCGATGCCGCACTGTCTCCGACCCGTTCCGCCGGCGATCGTCCTCGGCGATGCCGAGGGCTAAGCGCTACGACGCGATCGTCGTCGGCGGAGGTCACAACGGCCTGGTCGCCGGCTTCTACCTGGCCCGCGCCGGAGTGAAGACGCTGGTCCTGGAGCGGCGGGACATCCTCGGAGGCGCCTGCAACACGGAGGAGTTCGCTCCCGGCTATCGAGCGTCGACCGGTGCGTACGTCCTCAGCATGCTCCGACGCTCGATCTGGAAGGACATGGATCTCGTCCGCCGCGGCATCCACGTCGACCAGGCCGGTCCGTCTCTGAACCTCTATCCGGACGGGGCGCGGTTCATGCTCCACGACCAAACGGACCGCGCGGTGGAGGAGATCGCGCGCTATTCCTCTCGCGACGCCCGCGGGTTTCCCGCGTTCGAGGACGATCTCGCCCGGCTCGCGGAAGGCGTCACGCCCGCGTTCGACTGGACGCCCCCGGACCCGCGCGTTCGCAAGCTCGGCGATCTCCGCGGCCTCGGGCGCTATGGGTGGCAGGGGTTCAAGCATCGCAAGGACATCCAGGACGCGGCGTTCCTGTTCACGGCCTCCGTCACGCAGTACCTGGAAGAGCGATTCGAGTCCGAGCACGTGAAGGCGGCGCTCGGCTGGCACGCGATCAACGACAGCCTCTCCGGACCGTCGACGCAGGGAACCGCCTACGTGCTCCTCCACGATCACGCGGCGGAGGAGGCCGGCGGCGGCGTTCGGCAATGGGGATTCGTCCGGGGAGGCATGGGAGAGCTCACCGCGCGCATGGCCGACGCCGCGCGCGAAGCCGGCGCGGAGATCCGCACGAGCGCGGAGGTCGACCGGATCACGTTCCGACGCGGCCGGGTCGGCGGCGTCGTGCTCGCCGACGGCGAGGAGATCCGCTCCAAGATCGTGCTCTCGAACGCCGATCCGAAGCGCACGTTCCTCCGGCTCGTGGAGCCGGGAGCGCTTCCGGAGCGGTTCCTCGGCTCGATCCGCGCCTACCGTTGCGAGGGAACGAGCATGAAGATCAACCTCGGTGTCGCGGAGCTTCCGATGGTGCGCGGCCTGCCGACGAGCGGCGCGCAGGAGTACCACCGCGGCATCATGGAGATCAACTCCACGCTGGCGGACATGGACTGGGACCAGGCGCAGGCGCGTCGCGGCCGCTCGGCGGAGAACTCCCACGTCGAGATCTGCTTCCCGACGGTTCACGATCCATCGCTCGCACCGGAGGGGAAGCACGTCGTGACGATCGACGTGAACTCCCAGCCGTACGGGCTGCGCGAGGGAACGTGGGACGAGCGCAAGGACGCGATCGCGGACCGGGTGATCGGTCAGCTCGGCGAGTACTTCCCGAACCTGCCGGGCTCGATCCTCCACCGGCAGGTGCTGTCGCCGCTCGATCTCGAGCGGTTGATCGGCCTGACCGGAGGACATGCGCTCCACGGCGAAATGTCGCCCGACCAACTGCTGTTCATGCGCCCCGTTCGCGGATACGGCGACTACCGGACGCCGGTGCGGAACCTCTATCTCTGCGGAGCCGGAACGCATCCCGGCGGCGGCGTCACCGGCGCGAACGGAAGGAACTGCGTCCGGGAGGTCCTGAAGGATCGCCGTCGACGCCGCTGGCGCTGACCGTTACAGCGGCGGGATCGGCGGCGCGTCGTTGCGGTCCCACCAGTCACCGGTGAGCTCTCCGCCGTCGACGAGGATCGTCTCGCCGCTCACGAACGCGGCGTCGTCGGAGGCGAGGAACAGGACGACGTTGGCCTGGTCCTCCGGCGTTCCGAGGCGTCGGAGCGGCACTCTCTCCATGTAGGCGCGTTCGCGCTCCAGGTCGTGGTCCGACGCGCCGGCGCGCTCCTCGGGCGTGAGCGTCTCTCCCGGAGCGATGCAGTTGGCGCGGATGCCGAGGTGTCCTAGCTCGTGCGCGAAGGCGCGCGTGAGCATCACGAGCGCGGCCTTGGAGGCGTTGTACGGCGCCTCCGGAGACTCCACGCGGAAGGCGTTCGCGGAGGCGACGTTCACGAACGCGCCTCCGCCGTGCTCGACCATGTGCGCGGCCGCTCGCTGCATCGCGAAGAACGGCGCGCGCGCGTTGACGGAGAAGGCGGCGTCGAACGTCTCCGGCGTCACCTCGAGGACGGCGCCGTCCGGCATGACTCCCGCGTTGTTCACGAGCACGTCGAGGCCGCGGAGCTCGCGGATACCATCCTCGACCACGCGGCGGGCCTCCTCCACCGAGGAGAGGTCCACGACGCTGGTTCGCAGCCGGTCGTTCCCGAGGTCGTCCGCGAGGCGCCGAAGTCCCTCGGCGTTCCGGTCGACCGCATAGACCTCCGCGCCCTCGCGGAGGAACGCCGTGACGATGGCGCGACCGATCCCACGCGCGGCGCCGGTGACGATCACGCGCTTGCCCTCGAATCGCATCCTCGAAACCCTTCCGTCGGCGATGCCGGCGAACGGTAGGATTCGCTGCCGATGCCGTCAAGCGCCGACCTTCCCGTCGCGGATCGCTGGTTCGAGACGACGGACGCGGGGAACGGCGTCACGTTGATCACCGAGCCACATCTCCACCCTTACATCCAATCGAACGCGTGGCTCGTCCGTGGCGGGGAGCGCGATCTCCTCGTCGACGCGGGGAACGGGCTCACGAGCCTGCGCGCCCATCTTCCGGAGCTCTTCGACGACCGGGAGCTCGTCGCCGTCGTCACGCACGGTCACGCCGACCACATGGGAGGGCTCCACGAGTTCGCCGAGCGCGTCTGCCACCGGCTGGAAGCGGGAGACGTCGGGCATCCCCCGATCTCCTCGCTCCTCGACGCCGACCGGTATCCCGTGGAGGAGCGCGAGGCCGCGATCGA
>JBJMLP010000170.1:0-4347 GCA_045805245.1 Actinomycetota bacterium
CGCCGGCACCGCATGGCCGGTGAACCTCACGTACGCGAAGGCCGATGCTCCGGTGGCGGCGGTCATTCCGTCCGAGGGCGTGACGGGCTGGGCGGACACGTGGATGATCTCGTCGCACGCGGCACACCCGAACTGCATGCTCCAGTGGATGCAGTGGACGCTCACCCCGCAGGTGCAGGCGCAGGTCGGCCTTTGGTACGGCGCGGCGGGGAGCAACACCCAGTCCTGCGACCTGATCGCGAAGGGATACGGCAAGGGCGGAGAGCAGATCATCAACACCGTGGAGTACTCGTTCTGCGGCAACGTCGACTTCCTGAACTCCCTCTACCTGTGGAAGACACCGGAGGCGGATTGCGGGAACGGGAAGACGGACTGCATGGACTACTCGGTCTGGCAGCAGAAGTGGACCGAGATCACCGGCGGCTGATCTGAAGCTCACGGAGCCCCGGAGGCGAGCACTCCCTCCGGGGCTCCTCGCTCGGAAAGGATCTGGGGTTGAGCTCGAGCACCGTCGCGCGGCCGTCTCCGTTCCGGCGGTTGTCGGCGTTCCTGTTTCGTCACCCGAGGATCAAGCTCAGCATCTCTCTCGGCACCGTGCTCACCTGGTTCGTCGTGATCTACCTGGGTGCGCTCGCGTTCCTGTTCGTCAACGCGTTCTGGCGTCTCGACACGTTCAGTGGCCTGATCGTGCGTCAGTGGGGGCTGTGGAACTTCCACACGCTCGTGAACGAGTCGGTGTGGCGGATCATCGCATTCCGCACGGTCGGGATCGCAGCCGCGGTGACGGTCACCGATGTGCTGCTCGCTTTCCCGCTCGCGTACTACGCCGCGCGTCTCGCATCGCCTCGTGCGCGGAATGCCGTGCTCGTCGCCGTCGTCCTTCCCCTTTGGGCGAACTACCTCGTCCGGATCTTCGCGTGGAAGCTGATCCTCTCCGCGGGTGGATTCCTCGGATGGATCTCGACGAGGGTCGGGATCCCCATCGACATCGCGAACTCCAACTGGGCGATGTGGATCACGTTCGTCTACCTCTGGCTGCCGTTCACCCTGCTGCCCATCTACGGCGCGCTGGAGCGGGTGCCCTCCTCCTACCTGGAGGCCTCGAGCGACCTTGGCGGGAAAGGATGGATGACATTCCGGCGCGTCGTGCTGCCGCTCGTCGTTCCCGGCATCGTCGCCGGGTCGATCTTCTCGTTCTCCCTCACACTCGGGGACTACATCGCGCCGCAGCTGGTGGGCAACACGCAATTCATCGGCACCGCGATCTACAACTCGGTCGGCATCGCGAACAACATCCCGCTCGCGGCGGCGCTGGCGCTCGTGCCGGTCGGGATCATGGCGATCTACCTCTTCCTGGCGTGGCGAGCCGGGGCGTTCGAGGCGCTCTGATGGAGAGCCGGCTCGCTCGCGCCCTGATCAAGCTCGGATCGCTCGTCGGCATCCTGTTCCTCTGGGCGCCGCTCGTGATCGTCGCCGTGTACGCGTTCAACGCGAGCATCGGGCAGAAATGGCCGATCCAACATTTCACGACGAAGTATTTCGGCCTGGCATGGCGCAACCCCGACGTGCGCCGCGCACTCGCAACGTCACTGACGGTTGCGTTGATCGCGACGGTCGTGGCACTGGTCCTCGGCTCCGCGGCCGCGTTCTCGGTGCATCGCTATCGCTTCTTCGGACGAAACTCCGTGTCGTTCCTGCTCGTGCTGCCGATCGCGCTCCCGGGCATCATCACCGGCATCGCGCTGAACTCCACGATCAACACCACGGGGATCCCGTTCAGTCTCTGGACGATCGTGATCGGCCACGCAACCTTTTGCATCGTCGTCGTCTACAACAACGTCGTTGCGCGCCTGCGCCGCACGCCGACGTCGCTCATGGAGGCGTCGATGGACCTCGGGGCCGACGGATGGCACACCTTCTGGTACGTCACCTTCCCGGCGATCCGGACGGCGATCGTCGCGGGCGCCCTCCTCGCGTTCGCGCTCTCGTTCGATGAGATCGTCGTGACGAACTTCACGTCCGGGAGCGAGCTCACGATCCCCAAGTTCATCTACGACAACATGCGCCAGCCTCGGAATCGGCCGATCGTGAACGTGGTCGCGGTGGCGGTGATCCTGCTGATGGTGATCCCCGTGTACTTCGCTCAACGGCTCGCCGGAGCACGGGAGACGGCCGGAACGCCGACGCGAGCCATGCCACCGGCATCGATGGAAGAGACGGCGTACTGAGGAGCCGCTAGAGGTACTGGCCGACCGAGTTCGGGTCCTGCGGCGACCCCGGCGGAGCCTGGCCCGGCGGAGGTCCACCCGGGAGCCCACGCCGTCGGAGCTCTTCGAACTGAGCGCGCGCCGCTGCCTGCTGGGCGAACATCGCGGCCTGGATGCCGTGGAAGAGCCCCTCGAGCCATCCCACGAGCTGCGCCTGCGCGATACGGATCTCCGACTCGGTCGGAACCCCCTCGAGCGGAGGCGCGAGCGTCCCGAGCTCGTCGCGGAGGTCCTCGGAGAGGACGTCCTTGAGCTCGTCCACCGTGTCCTCGTAGATCGCCTGGAGGCGCTTGCGCCCCTGCTCGTCCGGCGACGCCTGCCGCGTTTCGTCGAGGAGCTCACGCACCATGCTCGCGATGCGCAGGAGCTTTCCCGGGTCGGTGATCGCCGATCGCTGCTCGTCGGAGGTCGAAGCCGGTTCGAGCGTGCCGGCTGTGGGCCCGTCGGGTCGCGCTCCGTCTGCCTGGCGTGGCGGTTGCTGCATCGTCGTCACGGTAGCAGCCATCTCCCTCATCCATGGGTCCGAAACGTTGACCCTCGATGCGGCTGGATGCCACGATGCGCCGGCGATCACGGAGGGGAGCAGGAGGAGGGTCCGTGAAGAGCTCCAACGCTCGGAACGAGGAGTACCGGCCGACCTATCGCGACGCCGTGCAGCCGTACGTCGCGGAGCCGATCCTCGCGATCGGCGTGTTCAACCGGGCGGGCGGGATCGGCCGCATGGGGATGGCGAAGGTCTCTCCGCTCCTCTCGATGATGATGAGCAGCCGCGCGAAGAAACAGAGCGGTGATCTTCCGACGAGCGTGATCGTCGCGGTGACGGCCGACAAGGCGCACGTCTTCTCCTACAAGCCGACGCGCTCGGCTCCGAAGATCGATCAGGAGGTGGCCGCCTGGGATCGTCGCGGGATGACGGTCCGTACCGAGCCGACCATGACCGCGACCCGAGTACACCTCGTCCTCGCCGATGGCCAGACGATCGAGCTCGAGTGGCTCAAAGCCGGTGGGGACTTCAACGACGATGCCGTGCGAACCTTGTCCGAGGCCATGGATTAGGAGGATCGCTCATGTTCTGTCCGACGTGCGGTGTCCGCCAGCCGGATGAGCATCGATTCTGCTTCTCCTGCGGGGCGCTGATGCCTCGTCAGTTGATCGAACGCCGGGGACCGAAGGAGTCGCGCTGGTTCCTGAGCGTTCCGGTGCTGCCGGACGATCCGCCGCGAGGAGCCCTTCGGGTGAGCCGCTACCTCGAGCAGTTCGAGGCGACGACGGCCGAGGGATCGGTGCTCGTTCCGAGTCATCACGTTCGCTTCTCCATCTGGGTGGATGACGCGGTGGTCTCCGCGATCTCGCTCCCCGACGACGAGGCGACGAGCCTCGGGGAGTTCCTGTTGGCCCAGGTGCGGGGCGGTGACGCGGAGCCCTCGGTTCAGACGCCTTCGCCGAGGTAGCGCAGCAGCAGCGCCTCCGCGAGGCACGAGCGCTCGAGTTCCTGGAGGTCGACGCTCTCGTTGGAGGAATGCGCCCCGGAGAGCTCGTCGCCCGCCCCGGTCAGCAAGACCGTGATGTCAGGGAACGTTCGCTTCAGCACCGACACGAGGGGAACGCTTCCGCCGCTTCCCATCTCCACCGGATCGCGGTCCCAGGCGTCGCGAAGCGCCCGCCGCGCCGCATCGTAGACCTTCCCGCCAGTGTCCGCGGAGAAGCCCTCCCCGGCGTCGCCGCGCGTCACGCGAGCCTCCGCTCCCCACGGAACGTTCGCCTCGACGTGCGCGGTCAGCGCGTCGAGCGCCGCCTGCGGATCCTGTCCCGGGGCGACCCGAAGGCTGATCTTCGCGCGCGCCGTCGGCACGAGCTGGTTGAAGGCGCCCGCCACCGTCGGTGCATCGATGCCGATGACCGTGATCGCGGGCTTGCTCCAGATCCGCTCGCCGATCGTGCCGTCGCCGATCAGCTCGAGGCCGGGACGCATCTCCGCCTCTTCGCGGAAGTCCTTCTCCTCGTAGTCGATCGCGGGCGGCGCCATCGTGAGCAGGCCTTTCACCGCGACGTTGCCGCCGTCGTCGTGGAGAGCCGCGAG
>JBJMLP010000171.1:0-3098 GCA_045805245.1 Actinomycetota bacterium
GCACCGACGACCTCGATCCCGGAGGCGCTCGGGGGCGTTCGCAACTGGGACTACCGGTACTGCTGGCTCCGCGATGCGACGCTCACGCTGTACTCCCTGCTTTCGGCCGGCTACGAAGAGGAGGCCCGGGCCTGGCGTGACTGGCTCCTGCGCGCCGTGGCGGGGAAGCCCGACAATCTGCAGATCGTCTACGGACCGGCGGGGGAGCGACGGCTGCCGGAGTTCGAGCTCGACTGGCTTCCCGGTTACGAGAGCTCTGCCCCCGTGCGGATCGGCAATGCGGCCTCCGGTCAGTTCCAGCTCGACGTGTACGGCGAGGTCCTCGATCTCCTCCACGAGACGCGCACGCACGGGATCGAGGCCGAGGGCGAGTCCTGGAACTTCGAGCTCGCCGTTCTCAACTTCCTCGAGAGCGATTGGGATCAGCCCGACGAAGGCATCTGGGAGGTTCGCGGGCCGCGCCGGCACTTCACGCTTTCGTAGGTGATGGTATGGGTCGCGCTCGACCGGGCCGTCAGAGATGCCGAGAACTTCGGGCTCGAGGGGCCGGTCGACCACTGGCGCTCGCTCCGGGACGAGGTCCACGCGCAGGTCTGCGAGAAGGGCTACGACGCCGAGCGGAACACCTTCGTCCAGCACTACGACTCAGACGAGGTCGACGCGAACCTGCTGATGATCCCGCTTGTCGGATTCCTCCCTCCCGACGATCCGCGCGTGGTCGGCACGGTGGAGGCGGTGCAGCGCGACCTGATGGTGGACGGCTTCGTCCTGCGCTACCGGGGGAACGAGGAGGTCGACGGCCTTCCGCCGGGGGAGGGCGCGTTCATTCCGTGCACCTTCTGGCTCGCGGATGCGCTCGCCCTGATCGGGCGCAAGGCCGAGGGCCGCAAGATCTTCGAGCGGATGCTCCGGATCCGAAACGACGTCGGCCTCCTCGCCGAGGAGTACGACCCGCACCTGAAACGGCAGCTCGGGAACTTCCCGCAGGCGTTCTCGCACGTGGCGCTCGTGAACACGGCGATGAACCTGGCCGACGGCAAGGGGGCCGCCCAGCGCCATCGGCGCGGTGAGAAACCGAAGCAGGCTCGCAAGCCGGCTGCGAAGAAGCGAAGCTAGTCGACGTCGTCGCCGGCGGGGAGGTCGATGACGCTGATCGTGTCTCCGACCACCTCGAAGCGCGTGAGCGAGCCTCGCCCGACCGGGATCCGCCACTTCTTGCCGCCGAGGCCGGTGAGCTTCGCGACCGCGAGCCGGATCATCACGGCGTGGGTGACAGCCGCGACGATCTCCCCGCTATGGCGCTCTCCGATCAATCGGATCGCGGCGAGCATGCGCTCCTGTCCGTCCGCGAGGCGCTCACCGTTCGGACAGGCGGCCTCGTTCGGCGACTCCGAGTAGAGCTGGAACGCATGCGGGTCGAACATCGAGGCTTCCTCCGACGTCATGCCCTCCCACTCGCCGTAGTCGAGGTTCACGAGGCCGTGGAGGATGCGCACGTCGGGGATGCGGCACTCGTCGGCGATCACCTGCGCGGTGTTGATCGTTCGGCGGAGCGGCCCGGCGTACACCGCCGCGACGCCCATCGGGGAGAGCTCCCTGGCCGCCTCGACGGCGTCGGCCCAGCCCTGCGCGTCGAGCGGAACGTCGCGGCGGCCGCGGTAGCGGTTCTCGACGTTCATCGTCGTCGTTCCGTGACGGATCAGGTAAAGCGTGCAGATGTCGGACATCGATGCCTTCCTATGCCGTGAACTTGATGCGGCCGGTCTTCTTCGCGTAGAGCCAGCTCGGATTCCGCGCGTTCAGCTTCAGGCTGAGAAGCCTGCCCCGGAGCCACCCGATCCGGCTCCGGCCGCCGTTGCGGTCCTGCACCATCCGGCTCTCCCGGTCCATCTTCTCCGGGTCGAATGACAGCTGTGCCCCGTGGAGACGGAACAGCCCGAGCGTCTCCTTGAGCATGAGCGGGTGCTCGATCCGCAGCGCGCGAGCGTACCAGTCGTAATCGCCGCAGTTCTTGTACGCGATGTCGAAAGGCCCGAGGCGGTCCCAGAAGCTCCGGCGCGCCCACACGGTCTGCTGCGGGATGCAGGACCAGCCGATCCCGATGTACGACGCGAGGGACATGTGCACCGGGGTATAGCCGCCGAGGATGTCGCCGTTCGCGTCGTTGTACTCGACGCGGCCGCACAGCCATCCCGCGTCGGGATGCCGCCGGAAGGCGTCCGCGATCAGCCGGAACGCACCCGGCGCGATCTCGTCGTCGGCGTTGATGTAGCCGACGATGTCGCCCTCCACGAGCGACATGCCGCGGTTCACGGCGTCGTACATCCCCTGGTCGTCGGAGGAAACCACCGTTCGCGTCGGATAGCCCGACGCGATCTCGAGGGTCCGGTCGGTGGAGCCGCCGTCGACCAGCACGTGGTCGATCTTCAGCGTGTCGCTCTCCTGGCTCCAGATCGACTCGAGCGTCTGCTTCAGATAGGTCTCCCCGTTGAGGCTCGGCGTCACGACGCCGATGCGGGTGATCCGGGAAGTGGATTCGCTCACGGGTGTCCTGCTCCTGGGTTCGCAGTGAAGCGCTTCGTAGCGATCGGCTTCACCGTGCCTGGATTGGCCAGGATAACGGCCGCTCGGTCGAGCGTCGCCCACCGAAAGGCCACTCCACCCCCGCCGAACGGCCACATCGGCAGGTCGGAGGCGCGTCGGCACGCGTCGGCGCAGATCGGCGCTGGGGCATCCCGGCTCCGTAACCCCCTAGGGCACGAATCCCGGCGGCGGAGGGGAGCACAGCTGGACCATCCGCGCATGGAGCGACGAGAGCGTGGCCGCCCGGGTCGAGTCCGCGGCGAGGTTGGTGAGCTCGTACGGATCGGCCGTCAGGTCGTAGAGCTCCTGCTCACCCGTCTGGTACTCCACGTAGAGGTACTGCTGATTGCGGACGGCGCAGTATGCGGGGACCTCCGGCTTGTTCTCCCAGTGCTCGACCAGGAAGTCCGTCCTCCATCCCGATGTGTCTCCCGCGAGCAGCGGGAGGATGCTCGCGCCTTGGGCGCCCGGCGCGGCGGTGCTTGCCAGGTTCGCGAAGGTCCGGGCGAAGTCGA